>CAXBOL010000102.1:0-10063 GCA_963977295.1 uncultured Opitutaceae bacterium | reverse complement strand
TCCGAGAGGCTCAGGCTGGTCCGAGAGGGGCAATCCAAGAAGGTCAGGTTGTTAGTTGTTAATTATGGGATATGGGAGGGCAATCCAAGGTCGTCATACCGGGACTTTGACAAATGGCAATCCAAGGACGTCATACCTTGACTTTTGACAAATCGCATCAATTTGCCTGCTGATCCATCCGAGGTTCCCAAACTGTTTCACCTGACATGGGCACTTGGTCCTCCAGTCCCGACCTTTAGTCTTCGGGAGCGAGGGGGATCACGATGTTCCAGGTGTGGGATGCGCGGGAGAAGCCTCCCGGTCCGTCGGCGGTGGCGCAGACGAGATGCGTCGGGTGACCGTTTTGTAGGATGAGCTGGGGGCGTTCGAGCGAGCCTTGAATGGTGCTCGTTCCGTCGCTCCAGCGCACCGTGCGGGAATAGGCCTTGGGGTTCTGTCCCAGCACCCAGTCGATGCCATTGGCGGATTCGGCATAGCCCCCCGCGTGGTCTTCCCCCGTGATGCGGCCAGTCATGTCGTTGAAGATGACATGATACTTGTCGTCCTTCCGCCAAACGAACGCGTCTTCGTAAGAGATTTTGGGATCTTCATTCCACTGGATCGGATCCTCCCGCAGGCGCTCGTAGGGCCCGTCAAACTGCGTCGCGAGCGCCACGCCGTATTGCAGACGGCTGCGGTCGTCGGTGGTGGATTTATACAATAGAAGTATCGATCCATCTGGGCGGAGGCAGGGCGCGGGGTTGGTGGTCAGTAGGGCATCCCACTGACCGGGTCGTGGGGCAATGATCGGCCGGTCGCGACGCAGCCATGGGCCGGCCGGGTGGGGCGCGGTGGCGATCCCGATGCGCTGGTTGGCCCGGGCTTGGAGGCGCATCGGGCTTTCGCGGTTCAACGGTGGGGTCGTCGCGTTGGGAGTCGGGCCGTCGTAGGTCGAGCCGGTGTAGAAGAGCACGTAGGTGTCCCCGACTTTCATCACTGACGGATTGTGGGTCATTTTCCCGTCCCAGTAGTCTCCCCCGCGCGGCGGCAGCACCTCACCCGCGTAGGTATAAGGGCCCTCGGGATGATCGGCCACAGCGCGAACGACGCGAGAATTGGTCAACCAGTTGGGGGTAAAGGCTACGTCCTTGGTCCAAGTGGATGCAAACATGTGCCAGCGGCCAGCGGGCCCTTGAATGATGGAGCCGCACCAAACCCAGGCGTCGTCTCGTTGATAGCCGGAGTCCTTGTTCGCCGGCTGCAACCGATCAATGAACGCGTCGGCTGCGTCGGCGTTTCCAACCGCGAGCCCGGCGACGCCGGCGACCAGCCACACTGCGCCTAATAATGCTCGTAGTTGCCGGCGTGAGGTTCGGGTGCTGGCGAGACTCTTCATGGGATCGTTTTGTGGCTGGAGTTACGGATAGGAAATTCCTTTTAGATCACGTCATTTAAGTGGTCGCAAGAAGGGGTGGTCGCACCTCCTACGAATCCGGTCTTTTTCCCTAATCCATCAATGATGAATCTGCGGCATAAGGGCTGAAGGCCCGATCCATTTTACCCGCGACCGCGAGAGATCGGGCCTTCAGCCCTCGGACTTTTGGGCGGATACCACACCCAGGGCGGTGCCCCGGACTGGTATAGATCGGGCCTTCAGCGAACAAATCACCGGCGTGTATGTTTCCCTGCCTCTTCCAAGACGTTGAACGACGTCATACCGTGAACTTTGATTAGTCGCATCGATTCGCCTTCGATCACTCAGGGGTGCCCAAAAGGAACAGAGCTTGGGGTGTGGCGGTAGTGAGCTCGGATCTGGAGGACAATCCGACGGGGGCCCGCCGTGTTTTGTTAGTTGTGGGTCAGTCGAACGGAACAGTCCAATGGTTCATGATTCTGTCGGGAGGATCTCGAGAATCCCGGGGCCTGAGAAAGGGGGCAGATGCTTAAGCAAGATCGGGGTGGTCCAGAGGCGTGACGTCTTTTGTCCACCTCCCCCCAACGCTATCTATTGGGGCGTCTATTCCTGAATCCCGCGATAGAATGTGGCGACCTCTTCGATTTTTTCGGTCTGATTTCTCAGTGAGCCCCAGTTGAAGATCATCACGCCGGCGGCGGGAGCCGTGATCCAAAACCTCGCGGACTTGTTCAACCGGCACGGGTTCGCCCCAGTCGGAGAGTTGCACAATCGGCCAGATCCGGTGCCGTTCGTCCGGGTTTCCTTCGATGCCAAGGTGGTTGCCCAACCAAGCAGTCTGCCGCGAGATCCAGGCTGGATCATCGGCGTGCCCAAATCGAGCGTGGTAAGGCATGATGCTGAAGACATCGATATAGTTGCTTTGGGCTTTCAGATCGATGGCTAACTTTTCCCGAAGCGCTCCGTCGTAGTCGGAATCGCTCCACGGGCAATGATAGGTCCCGAGCAAGGCTCCTGGGCGGGTCTCGTCGAGGATAGAACGAAACTCACGGATCCAATCGGTGAACAGGTCGCAACGCCATTGCACCCAGGTTTCCTTGAATTCACCGAGCAGAAGTTCCGCCAGATCAGGAGTGGTCAGATCTGGCAGCTCGGTCTTCGTCTCTCGGGCAAACTGATCGACACACCTCTCGCAGAAACAGGTATCGGGCATCGCGGGTTCGGCCCGTTCCCAACTCGCGTGACTGTGATGATAGTCCAGCCAGATGCCATCGATCTCGAAGTTACTCAGCACCGCGCGAAACTCATCCATCCGAAACCGGCGATAGCCAACATGCGATGGGCAGATTCCCTGCCAACCATGAGGTGGAGGGGAAATCTCGCCGTCGATCCCGATGGGGGCCGCATCAGGATTGTCCTCGAGGAAGCTGGCGACATGCATCGTGTTGAATTCGGCAAATACCTTTGCTCCCTGTTGTTTAAGTAGCGCCACCTGCTCAGTCGTGATGCGCCGGGAATTCATGAAGATGGCATTCAAGCCGAGCTCATCGAGGGAGCCTGGCTCCAAAAGCCCGGTAGGATTCCCGCCATAGATTCCGCGGATCTCAATGTGCGGGCGCGGTTCCCCTGCCGCCGCCGTAAGCAGGGGCAAGATGAGAAACGCGATCGCAAGGGGAGGAAGGAGACGGGCAAGGGGCAAACTGCCGTCTACAATGATAGGTGGTTCGGGTGCCGGCAAGTGGGCACGTCGGAAAATGTAACCAGGGTTTGAAAAGGAGGATGGCAGAATAAACTGGGTCAGGTTGTGGCACGTAAATTCACTCCGTTTGATACCTGAAAAGAGGCGGGCTGAAAAGAGGTTAGGCCGGGGGGCAGTCCATGTTATGTTAGTTATTGTCGACCTGGGTGTGGGGGCTTCGGTGACGTGGCTGGCTTTAGTCCTGAATACGGGAAGTCCGGCAACAACTCGGGGCGATCTATGGGGAAATCGAAACTGGAAAGTTAACAAAATACGCGTTGGCCCCATCAGTGGGTCCCATTGGTGGACCTCCCTGGATCCATCCTTTTCGGGTCACGCGAACCGGCGAGTCTGACTCACGGAGACTCTGCCCAGCGGGTCCGCAATCGCGAGTAGAGTTCGATGTCAACCGCGTGTCGGTCGGCGATGTGATCTCGATCAGATTGCGACAACTCCGCCAAGGCTGGCCGTTTGATCGTTCGGTTGACGGCGAGTCCGCCTAAAGGCCGCCAAAGACGGGCTTTACCTCGGACTTGGGTGGCGAACCCCGCCAAGTTATCCTGAAAACCGACGATATCATAAGTCGCATCGACGACCTCTACCGCTCGGTCGACGGCCTCGGCGGGTGCCTGCTCTATCTCGCTCGCCGAAAGTCCCGTGAAATGCTGAGTGAGGTAGTTGAGGATGCTACGGTCGTGTTTACCGAGGGAGAACTCCGTCAGGGAAGGACGCGCCTTCACGACCGCCCATGCATGCTTTTCTTGGAGACCGTAATAATAAAGTGAAACAATTCGGTCAATCGGCTCCCTTACTATGGTGGTGATCACCGTTTCGGGATGCACTTTACCAATCAAGACGTTCGTGAGATGACCCATGATGAGTCGGCATCCCATGCGGCGCGAGTCACTCCACTCCAGGAATTTCTGCGAAGATAAGAGGAAAGGATACTGGGACTGGAAAATCATTCGATGCGGATAGTTCCGCGCGAGGAAAGTCATAATGGTCGTGCCCCCGCATTTGGGAATATGGTCAAAAAGCACTCGACCGGGACGATGGAAATAATACGCCAATTCCGCTAGACGGCGGTCGAGTCGTTGGCGTGCTTTTAACGCGACTCGAAGCTTCTCGACTGCAGACATCAAAAGGGAATCTGAGGGGGGCATTTCGTATTATGTTAGTTATGGCCGCTCAGCTGGGTGAGCCACGATGATGAAGCAGCAACCCAAAAGGGGCGATGCTTAATCTTTGTGATCGGGGACAGTTCAAGGCGTTCAGTAGACGTGACGTCCGCGACTGCTTGAGGGGGGGCGATGGCGATCCGAAGGCCTTGGACTGGGGACTAGCAGCCTGACCACGTGCGAAACCGCGCGGATGTGCTTTGTCGGTTGGATCAGCGCGCGTCGTAGATTTCCAGCAACACGATTCCATCCGGACTGCTGGAAACTGCGGAAGCGGAAACGTGGGCGGTGTAGATTCCCGGGGACAGCGTGATCGCGAGGGCGGCGTCCTTTGACTGCTCGGGCAAGGGAAAGGCGCCAAGCGCGCGTCCGTCGTCGCCAGCCCAGTTGTCATTTGTCGCGATGACTGTCTTGTCCGCGTAGAGGGTGATTTGAGGGTCGGGTAGCGTATTGCCGACGCCGAAGTTGACGAGGGTGGGGCCGATCGCTCGCAATACGACGGGCAGGTCGGTGGTGCCTTCGATGACGAATCCGACGATGAGTGAGGCTCCCGGCGCAAGCCGACCGCGGGCCGAGAGGTTGCGCAAGGTGGTATCGCCGTCGGTCGTGTTACCGTCGTAGATTTCGGTGAGGGTGTTCCCCGTTTCGCCGTGGGCCCCTTGAACCAGGATGGAGTTTACGCCGGGAGCGATTTCGGTGGAAATCACCGCATCCAATGAGTTGGCGGGCAGGGGAAAGGCACCAAGGACCCGGCCATCGTCGCCGGACCAGTTGTCGTTGGCGTTGACCGTCACCGCGTCGCGAATCCACTGCAGGCTAGGATCGGTCATGACGTCGATCACCCCGAAATCTACCAGAGAGGGGCCGACGCCGCGCAGGGTCATGGGTTTGGGGGTTTGGCCGCGGAGGACGAAGCCCAGGTTGAGGATCTCGTCGCCGCTCCCGCTGAAGGTGTTGACCGACAAATTGGTGAGTCGACCGGCTTGATTGCTGGGGATCACGGTCAACTTCGCGCTGGCGGTCGCGGAGGTGCCTACGTTGTTGGCCAACAAACAACGATACGTGCCGGCGTCGTTTTCTTGCACGGCCTCGAAGGCGAGTTGAGGCGTGGTGGCGCCGGGGATGGGGACATCGTCCTTGGTCCATTGGTAGGCGGCGGTGGTCGGATGTTCGACGCTGACCACGAAACGGGTAGGATAGCCGGAGCCTGCGGTTTGCGAAAGCGGATCAGTCAGCACCTTGGGGCGGGCCGGTGTCTCCAAGGAAATGATGAATGGCTCGGTGCCTGTGGTGCCGGTGGCGCCGACGATAAAGTATTTGCCCAAGGTATGCGTGATGCCGCTGATCCGAGAGAAGTTCGTCACGGGGACTGTGCCCATGGATTGCCAATCGGATCCATCGCTCGTGGCGTAAAGTTTGGCCTCGATCCGGGAGTTGGTCGAGTGGGCAAAAAACAGGCCATCGCCAAACCAAAGTTCACTGTAGAGGTCGGTGGGGGTGGGTTGGTTGGTGAACGCGAAGTGGCGACCGTCGCGGCTCGTCATGATGCGGCCCGACATGGTGATGCCCATGAACATCCCGTTGCCCCACGCGAGATCGATAGGAGCATCGTTGCCCTCGATGGTCGCGAGCTCCCATGTTTTCCCTTTGTCGAGGCTACGGCCAATGGCACGGAAGGGTTGCCCAGCGGGATAATCCGGGCCGTTGATCCAATAGGATGCCAGACAGACCTCGCCTCCTGAAACCAAGCTGAAGACCGTGACTTGGTTGTCGCCTCCGCTCTGAAGGGGTGCGGATACCTGCCGCCACGTAATCATATCGTCGGAGGCGTAGAATAGGGAATTGGGGACGATGAAGTTTCCGGATCTGACTTCTTCAATGGAGGTGGCGACCGCGCCGTTGCCGATGGTCGTGATCAGGGGCTGGTAGCCGTTTTTTTCCGACGGAACCTCGCTGACGCGCGGCCAAAGGAAGGTATCGCTGGTAAGAAAAATATGGGGTCCGGACCGGAGCCAATACCCGGTGCCGCGTCGCCCGATAATGCGAGTGCCTCCCGGGGGAATGCCAATAGATCCGACCGACCAGTTCACCCCGTCATCGGTGTAGTGAATTCCGCCTGAGGTGCTGGCGACCAAGCGATTGTTCACACTGGTCACGCCTCCGATATACGAAACGAAAGGAGGCAGCGGCACGGTCTGCCACGTCTGGGCCGAGACGGCCGTCGCGAGCGTCAGCGCCATAGCACCAATTAAAGTGAAACGATGCGGTGCGGTGACGATCATGGGATGGACAAATCTGCTCCTGGAAGGGAGTGGCGCAAGCGGAGACTCTGCGGTGGTCGGCGACGGTGAATCGAGCCGAGATTTAGCTCGGCGATCCTTGGGAGGAGGGGCGCGGGTCGGAGCGATCGGTGATCTGGTGACGTTAGGGCGATCTAAGGTCGTCATAGCGTGATTATTGACTAACGGCTTCAATTCGCCGTCTCATCCACCCGGGATCCCGAAAAGGATCAGGTCTTAGGGAGGTGGGGTTGGTGGTCTGGATCCGGAGGGGAGGTTTTCGAGCGTCCCGCTACAGCTAGTCGTCAGGTGCGAACAGTAAACAAACGGTTCTAGGCGCGGTGATCGCCTCGCCAGTCGCGGTCAGCGCGCCGGTCTCGGTGTTTACCCGAAACGCGGTGAGGTTGTGGGAGTCTTGATTGGCGCACAGGAGCCACTGTCCATCGGGACTTAGCGCGAAGTTGCGCGGGTTCTTGCCGCCCGTCGGGATGGCTCCCGTGCGGGTCAGCAGTCCGGTTGCTTTGTCGCGGGCGAAGGTGACGATAGTGTTGTCGCCGCGATGGGCGGCGTAGATGAAGCGACCATTGGGGTGGGCCCTTATCTCCGAGGACGATTGCGTCCATCATAGCCTTCGGGTAGAATCGACACGTTTTGGCGTGTTTGCAGGACCGGGTCCGTTTCGCCGTAGGCCAGCACGGTGATCGAGCCATCGAGCTCGTTGAGCACGTAGAGGGTGGTTCCATCGGGTGAAAACGTGCTGTGTCGGGGGCCGGCTCCGGCGGTGATGGCGGCATCGTGTTCGGGCTGGGCGCTGAGAGTTTTGGCATCTCCGAAGACGTTAAACGCCAACACGCGATCCAGTCCCAGATCGGCCACAAACGCGAATCGGCCGTCGGGTGAAATTGTCACCGAATGAGCATGGGAAGCCTCCTGTCGGTCAGGGTTGGGGCCCGGAAGCCCTCGGTGTTTGATCGGCTCCCCGCCGTTGCCCAAGCGCCCGTCCGCCGCCAAGGTCCATTGGGTGGTATATCCGCCGTCATAACTCACGACGATCAAGCGGCGCCCCGGTGGATCCACGGCCAGATGACAAAACGTCCCTGAAGCCACGGTGCGTCGATTTAACTCCGTGAGCGCGCCACTCACCGGGTCCATCGCTAACGCCACCACGCTGCCCCGTCCGTTTTCTCCACGGGTCAGCGCGTAGACGATGCGGCCATTGGGGTGTAGCGCGAGGAACTCCGGATCGATCATGGCTTTGACCAATCGCGCCTCCGTCAGCGTTCCGGCAGCCGAATCCAGCGTCGTGGCATAGATTCCTTCACTGCCATCTCGGGTAAACGTTCCCAATAGGACGGTAAGCGGCTTCGCGCCCGCGAACGGTAACGTCAAAATAAAGTAGAGAGCGATCCATGGAGTCCTTGGCATGGAGGACAAGTTAGGGCCCGAGGTCTCCAACTCAATGCTCCAACTCTAGCTTTATGTCAGGGGTGATCGATTGCGTCCGGCCGATAGAATCAATCCTCCCGCTCCTCCGTTGGATTGTAGTCAGGATGTCGCTTCGTTTGCTTGGGTTGAACCGTCGGTAAGCAGGTTTGTGGCGCGTAGTTCAATTTGTCAGGAGTCAAGGTATGACGTCCTTGGCTTCTGATCAGAACAAGCCGGATAAGACAATCAAATGTGGGTTGCTGAGCTCGGTCGTTTGGCATTGATCTATTTTGATAACAACGCCTCGACCGCGGTGAGGATTTCCGCCTCGGTTATACTGAAATCACTTTGGTTATAGGGATTTCTCCGAGGGCATCTCGGTTTGAGGCTTGGACCGACACATAAGCCATAGCCGAGGCCGAAGGGGGCAACCAGGGACCGAAAAAGACCACAGGAATGATCTTGGGGTGCAAACTCAAGGATTCGGGCGTCTGCCCGGGCGTAGATGAGGTTGGTGAGCGCCGCCCCATGGATGGCTGCAATGTGACGAGCTGAGGCAAGTTGGCGGCGGAGGCGTTGGAAATCATCCAGTGCAGCCTCCTCAAAGCCTTCGCGCCGGAGTCGCTCTTCCAGTATTTTTACTTCCACCAAGCGTCGGTTTTGCCGACGGGGAATGTAGAGTCGAGCTGCCTGGTTTGAAGGCAGCGGTTCGGCCATGCCCAGCAGGTCACGGTGGAAACGACCTACGCAAGGTGCGGCGCCCATGTAGCGGTCGCTGGGTAGTGACAATTGCAGCAGGGTGTCACATTGAAGGTGGGTGTGCCGGTCGACCCGGAGAATTTTTTCCACGGGAACGCCTAGCGCGGCCACTACGGCTTCGGTAGTCTCTGTCCGCAACGAAGGCAATACAACGAAATCGACGTCATCCCAACTTCTGCCCGAGCGAAGGAACAAGTCAGCCCGCGAGACGGCGTCGATCATCCAGTGGTAAAAATTGAAACTCGCGTAGCGGCTGGTGAGGTTAAGCGTGACGCCTTTCAGTCGTTGAAGTCGATTAGCTTGAATCAGGTAGTAGACCTTGGAGTGCCGAGAGTTGCCGCTTCTGCAAAACTCGCCTAAGAACGTGTCGTTGCGTCCAATCACCCAACCGTCTTCGCGAAGTATCCGAGCCTCCGCGATCGTGGCGAGACCCAAACTTGTCCAACTGATTTCAGGCAAAACACGGTCAGGCAGCTTCGGCTTGGGACGATGAAAAAGGGGCGAGTGAATCAACTGCCCGGCAGGTTCAATCTCCTGCCACGTGTCACCGTGGCGGCGGGAATAGTCTGCGAAAGTGGACCAGCGGCGAGGCGGACCAAAGTGGGTGGATTGACCTGGCAGGAATTTCCAGGCGGACTGTGGCATCACATCCAAGAAGTCGGGGTAAAACTTATCCCGCAAAATCCCCATTTTTGTTTTGAGTCTGGCAATCATGGGTTGCCTCAAAGGATTCGCTTCATCACGTGCTGAAAATGTAGGTGAACTCAGGTGGGTTCCAATGCGAATTTTACGGGTGTTTAGCTGATGACGTGCCGGACGATCCACCTCTCCGATCGGAACTTACCGGGGCACATCGTTCCCTTAGCTTCATGGGATGGGGCGAAAAAGTGACGGTATGCGCTCTTCGGTCTGCCGTGAAACTAGGCAAAAGAAAATCCGTTTCGGGCGGATGCGGGTCGTTCAGAACTGAGGAATCGGGACTGGGGTCATACGGCAAGGGGGAGATGCTCGATCTGACGTTTGCGCACAACCGTGGTCGGAAGCGACGACGGCGATGAGACCCGCGATGGCGACCAGACTGAAGGAGGCAGCGGCGCTCGGGCTAAGGCAGACTAAGACCGGCGCGCAGAGTGACGCGGCGAGGAGGTGGGAGGATGGTGGTTTTCAAAATGATGGGGTGATTAAGCGGGTTCTTTTAGATTGGTTGGAAGAGGGTTTGGAGGTTTGAGTCTGCTCGAGGCGAAGTGTTGTGGGGAACAATTGTTCAGATTGAATGTGTGATCTATTTTAT
>CAXBOL010000101.1:0-10074 GCA_963977295.1 uncultured Opitutaceae bacterium | reverse complement strand
GCTCAAGCGCGGGATGGCGAGGTGCTGGAAGCGGATGGATTCACGTTTCGCAATGAACCGGACCGGACCTACGCATGGACATTTCTTGACGAGCATGATCATGCCCAAGTCGTGAATTTAACGGCCCGCACGCTTTCGACGCGGATGCCGCCGGTGATTAAAGAATCAGACGAAGGGTGGATTTATCTGCGGTTTGATGAGTTCGAGACGACTTACCACACGTGGTTGCGCCAACAATTGCTGGCTCATCGGGATGCGCCGGGCGTGATTTTGGATTTGAGACAAAATGGCGGTGGGGCGGTGTGGTCGCTGGAACGGGTGATCAACGACTTTTTCCCGAACCGGGTGAGCTATGGCGCATTCGTGTCGCGGGCGGGACGACGGGATGACGAGAAATCAGCCTGGCGCGATGGGGTGGGATTTGATGGGGCGTTGGTCGTCTTGATTGGATCGGCCTCGGCAAGTTCAGCAGAAATTTTGGCTCATGTGTTTAAGCATTATGAACGCGGTGTGTTGATCGGCCGACCGACAGCGGGAGCGGTGGTCGCGAGCCGATTCTATCGCCTACGTGACGGCGGCGAGTTGCAGCTCGGGATCCACGATTTTCAATCGTTGGACGGCCCGCGACTGGAAGGCAATGGCGTGCAACCAGATGTGTTGGTGGAGCGGTCATTGTCCGACCTGCGGGAAGGGATCGATTCTGATTTGGACGCGGCGGTGGATTGGTTGCGCGTCCATGCCCCGCCAAAGTCGGCCCCGAGGCTCTAGCCCTGAAAGTCGGACTCAGATGGCATCAATGGGTCGCGAGTCGTTTGGCCGGCGGTTTGGCGCGAGTGAGGTCGCGTTTGAAATTGGCCCGGTGATCAAGTTGTCTCCGTCGTTCGAGGGAGAGGCGATTCCACTTTTGTCCGGTCAGTGCGCCTTCCAAGGCGTAGAGTAAGTTTAGACTGGGATTGAATCCGGCTCCGCGCACGAGCGCGAATGCGCCCAGGGCGCCATGTTGACTGAGGTCCGATTCGGATCGGATGCCCACCGTGGCGAGCATGGCGGCGGTCTTTGGCCCTAGGTTCGGCAAGGTGATGATGAGTTGGTCCGGGCGAGCACTAGGCTGACGAGACGGCGGCATGGAGGAGGTCAAATTTGGGGGGGAAGGAGTTTGCAGACTTGTTGAACCAGTTGAGGGCCGGTGAACGGCTTGGCAAGCGAGAGGTCGGGCTGAGCTTGCTCCGAGCCAGCCCAGTTCTTCTCTACGTTGGGGTGTCCACTGATTGAGATGATGGGAAGGTCCGGATAGATGCGTTTGAGCACGTTGACCATGATGTCACCCGACATTTGCGGCATGTGCACATCGGTGATGACCAAATCGAGGTCCGAACCCATGAGATTGGCGGTGGCCAATCCTTCGACCCCGTCGGCCGCGACCGTCACGTGGTAGCCTCGGGCCGTGAGGGTATCCGTAATCATGTCACGAAGACTTGGTTCGTCGTCGACGACCAGAATGTGTTCGCCGGAGCCTGGGCGGTTTTGCAAAGCCGCCTCGACAGGTGGTGCCTCGGGCTGAACGTCGATTAGGGGGATATGGACACTGAAGGTGGTGCCATGGTCGACCTTACTTGAGACGGTAATGAAGCCCCCATGGAGGCTGACCAATCCGCGCACGGTGGAAAGCCCGAGTCCGGTGCCATCGCCCCGAAGTTTGGTGGTGTAGAATGGTAACCAGATTTGTTCGATGGCTTCCGGAGAGATGCCGCTACCGTTGTCTTCCACCGTAATGTTCAGCCATTCCCGTCGCGAATGGTGATTTACGATACCCGGGGGCGGCGTGGAAATTTGCGATGTTCGTGCCTCGATTTTGAGAATGCCTCCTTCGGGCATGGCGTCCCGAGCGTTGATACAGAGGTTCAGCAGAAGCTGATGGATTTGGGTCGGGTTGGCGTCAATGTGACCGAGATCCAGTAGAATGTCGTTATGCACCTCGATGTTGCGCGGAAAGGTTTCCTCCACAACAAGGAGAACCTCGCGGAGAATGTGACGGGGGTCGACCGGACCGCGTTCCCCCTCGTTGCTGCGCGAGAAGCCAAGAATCTGGCGGACGATCCGCGAGCCCCGTTCGGCCGAAGACTGGAGAATCTCGATCATTCGAAGTTGGCGGGCGTCTTGCGCGGTGGTGCGCATGAGGGAACCGGCCATGAGGATGGGCGAAAGGATATTGTTCAGATCGTGGGCAATGCCGGCGGCGAGCAGGCCGAGATTTTCCAACCGTTGGGCTTGTTGGAGGTGGGATTCGCGAAACTTGCGGTCGTTGACGTCGACCCCGACCCCGATGATTTGATCGGAGGGATTGAGTTCAGGATCGTGTATGCGGACTTCACGCAACTCGACCCAAAATGGGCTGGGGCGGGGCCCTTGCATTTCGACTTCAATTTGTGCGGGCGTGTCCGTTTGCAGATGCAGTGCTTGGAGGTCATGCCACCGTTCTTGACCCAGTTGTCCCTTAACAAAAAACGAGTTCAGAGGCTGACCGACCAACGTGTCAGGTTCCGTGTTAAAGAATCGTTTTGTGCTGTCTGAGACCCAAGTGATTTCCCCGCTGGATTTGCGCAAATAGTGAATTGCGCTGGAGTGCTTAAGCACCAGCTCTGAGATTAGGGAGGAGGTCATGGCGACTTGGCAGGCTAGAGCCAAAGGGTGATCGCTGTGGTGTCGTAAATAAATCGCAAAACGTTATATCTGAGGAAGGTAGCGATAATTTTACATAAAAATGCCTTGGATCTCAGCTGACAGGAAAATAGAGCCATATTGGCCTAGGTAGTAGACCCTAATCGGGCTGAGGAATTAACCCTATGGATTGGTTCTTTCCGATAAGATGGGACGGTTCAGGGCAGGAGTTGCTCCAAACCGGCTTCGGCAAATTTTTCGCGGAGTTCGCTCAAGCGGCGCCGACTCGCGCTAAGCTCGGGCAGGCCGTGTTCGAACTGAAACGTCACGGTATCCCCCTCACTGCGCACGATGGCACGGACTTGATTGAGGTTGACCAAGGTTTGGCGATGGATGCGCACGAAAATCGGAGACGGGAGGGCCTCTTCCCAGGATTTGAGGGTACGCAACGCGAGCAGATGGGAGCCGTCGATCAGTTGGAGATTCGTGTAGTTTTCGGAGCTACTGATCGCGGCGATCTGGTTGACGGGGACGAAACGAGTGGTCGAACCAGATTTTACAAAAACTCGGTCGTCGATCCCTAGGAGAGGCGGGGGTGATTCGGGTGAGGTGGCCGGGGCGACGGAAGCAGAGGAACTGCGGTTGATCCGATTCAAGGTGGCGGCCAGCCGCTCGGCGGTCACGGGCTTCAGGAGGTAGTCGAGGGCATTGACCTCAAACGCGCGGATGGCGTAGCCGTCGAACGCGGTGACGAAGACGACGTGCACATAGGGGGGGATGTGGTCCAACAGTTCAAAGCCCGTGCCGCCACGGAGTTGGATGTCGAGAAAGACCAAATCGTAGTCGTGTTGGGCAAGGCGTTCGCGGGCGACGTTGACGGTGTCGGCTTCTCCGACGATTTCGATCGATACATGGGCCTGTAGGAGGCGACGTAGTTCGATCCGCGCGAGGGGCTCGTCGTCGATCAGCAGGGCTTGAAGGGAAGCGGAGGTCATGCCGGAGGGAAGCAAGGGAAGGTGAGTCTGACGGTGACGTGGCTCTCGTCGGAGTCGTGGCTCATACGAGCGACGTCGCCATAGTGTCGACGAAGACGTTGGCGGAGGTTTTGCAGGCCGATGTGAGTGGAGTCACCGAAGGGGTTGGCGGAAGCGCTGATCCACCGTCCGGAGTTGGCCACGATACAGGTAAGTGTATTGTTTTCGTGCGTAATTTTGATGGACACCTCAAGGATTCCCGGGGAGGTGCGCCCCCCGTATTTGATGGCGTTTTCGAGCAACGGCAGCAGCAGGTTTTGGGGCAGTTGGCAGGTGAGACTGGCGGGAGAGATATCGACCGTGACGACCAGTCCCTCTTGCCAACGCACTTGCTCAATTTCGAGATAGTTGCGGGCCATCTCCATCTCGTCGGCAACGCTCACCATCTCGTCACCGCTGCGACTGAGCGTGCGGCGACAGAATTCAGCGAGTTTTGACACCATCTCTCCCGCGGTCTCGGGGGCGGAGTAAACCAAGGCGCGGATGGAGTTCAGGGAATTGAACAGAAAGTGAGGATTAAGTTGATAGCGCAGGAGCTCGAGGCGGGTCGTTTCCGCGGCGAGGCGGGCGGTGAGGGTGGCGTCTTGTTCGAGCTGGTGGAGTCGTTCAAGATCCTTGGCTTTCTTGGCCAGTTCACGGGTGCGTTGGGCCACGATTTGTTCGAGTTCTTCGCGTTGGTGTTCGAGGCGGCGGGTGCGCCAGCGCACGATCAAGTAGACGGCGATTGCAGCGATGAGCCCGTAGATGATTTTGGCCCACCAGGTGGCCCACCAGGCGGTTAAGACGAGGAGTTCCACCCTTGCCGGGGAGCTCCAATGATGATCGGCGGTGCGGCCACTCACCTCGAAGGTATAGCGGCCCGGAGGAAGATTGGTGAACGTGCGTTCGCCAGAGTTGCTGGTTTCGGTACTGCCGTCGACGAACCCGATAAGGCGAGAAACATGTTGCGCGTCTGGTTCTCCGGCCAGTCCGGGCGTGCCGAACCGGAACCGTAGGGAGTTCTCAGTGGGACTAATTTCCAGGGGCGACTTATTTGTCGTAGCGGGGACTAGTTTAAGCCCGGAGGACGTGGTGACGTGATGTAAAACCGTGGGGCCAATGGTGGGGAGAGCAGAGGCCAAGGCTTGGCTGGCATTGACCCGGATAACCCCGCCTTTGCCACAAATCCACAGGATTTCCTGATCGTTTACAATTTCACAGACAAGGTCATCGATGTCGCCGATTTCCTCGAGGTTGGCCAAGTGCAGGGGGTTCCACTGGCCATCGACGACCTTACCGAATTGACGAAAACTGCCTTTGGGGCGGGGCCAGGTAAAGCGGGCTTCCAACCAAAGTCCGCCCCGGGGAGATTCAGTGACGTAGAGCGCGGCCCAGGTGCCGTCGGCAAACCGTGGATCAAAACGGGTATCCGGGGTGAATTTTTCGGTCTCGGAATCGAAGCGGTAGAGTCCGTTTGAAGTGAGGAACAACGGGCGACCGCCAATCGAGCGCACATTGATACGATTACGACCGGCGGGTAACCCGGCTTCTGCGCCGTAGTGAACGGGGGTCGGATCGACGAGAGTGTCTCCGGGGCCGGGAACTGGCACCGAACCGTAGGGTAATCGCCAGACGCCGGCGTTGGGGCTTCCGATCCATATGTCACCTTGGGCATCAAGAGCCATGGATTGTAATTCGCCGAGTGGAGCCGGCACCGCGTGATATTCGGACCACCCCGCGCCCTTACGACGCCATACCGCCAAGCCCGTGAGATGCAGCGCAAAGGCATGGTCAGGGAAGCGGGGGTGGAGGAGGATGGAACTGATGTTCGAGGGGCTGTTAAGATCGGTGATTTCGTTCTGGGCATCGACCCACCACAATGAGCGTAGTCCACCGACGAGCAGGCCATCGGGCATGGGGTGGAACGCGTTGAGTTTGTCATCGATTTGAATCGGGGTAGTGAAGATGGGATTGGACGTAGTCGTCGGGCCCGCGCTGAGCTGAAGTGGACCGATGCTGGTGGCAAAAATCGGTTGATCGTTGAGGCGCAGCACGGTGTTGGCTCCGCTGCGTTCTAGGCCGTTGAGGGGGGTGAATCGAGTGATGCCCGCGGTGAGGTCGAGTCGGGCGATGCCTCGTTCCGTGCCGACCCAAACGATGCCGTCGCGGGTGGGGGTCACGCAAATGATGGTGCTCGAAGGTAGTCCGGAGTTGGCATCGAGGTGGGCCAAGGGCCGGAGTTCCGCATCGGTAATCAATAAGCCGCGGCCCAGGCTGGGAAACAGCAAGCGGCCGTCCTGCATTCGGGAGACGCCAAAAAGTCGGCTGCGCCGCAGGTAGTCGGCGACGGTTCCGTCGAGGAGCGTGGTGGATTTGCCGTCGTATCGAGCCAATCCTCCCGCTCCCACTGAAGCCCACCATTCGCCATCTCCGGTCGGCACGATATGAGAAAGGAGGAGGTGGAGATCGGGATCCGGCATTCCGGGTAAGTCTTCCCATCCGCCATCGGCAGTAGGCATTGCCCAGCTTTGGTCGCGACTCACGATGATTCGATCCTGCCAACGCGTGGCGAGCGTCACGTAGGGCTCATGCATCGGCCAAAGTTGAAAGGCCTCCTGGTGCCACCGGAACAGGTAGGCATCGGTTTGGAAATAGACTCCGTCAGGCATGACGATCGCTCGGCGGACATCTCCCACTTGTTTGATTTCCGGGGGTAAAAACGACAATAAGGAATGAAAGGTTATTTCGCCCCCAGGGGCGGGGGCAATGTATCCCAATTCGTTGACTCCCCCTACCCAAATGGTGCCGGCGGCGTCGACATCCATGGCGCGGATAAATGAGCCTCCCGGGATCGGAATCTTTCGCCAGGTGATGCCGTCGAAAGTGATGATTTCGTCGTTGGCTCCGAAAAACATGACCTCGTTGTTTCCTTCGACGGCGGTCCAGATCTGGTTGTGACCTTGGTAGTCGCGAGGAATGAAACTGCGGATGCTGGGGAACCCGCGCTCTTCGGGGCGCAAGCTCGCGGCGAGTGGGTCTGTTGCCGCCAGACTTATTCCTGCGCTACCGATCAGAATCGGCAACCAGCACAAAAGGAGAGACGGTAACACGCGCATCGGGCGGAAGAAGATCAAATAGCGCCGCGCGATGCCAGCTCTGGCGCGGATTTCGGCGCGATGCGGCGTTAAGCAGAGGGCGTCAGAAGCCCGGCATTTTCATGTGAGCCATCACGCGTGGCGACGAGGATTTGGCCGTGTTGGTTGATGGCCACGGCGTCGGTGAACACGGATTGGGAATCAGAGGAGGCAAGGGTTTCGAGAAACTCGAGGCCGCGGCCAAACGACCAACGGCAGGCGGAGCGTTGTCCGGTGTTGGTGAGTGCACTTCCCACCGCCACGAGATCATTGTTGATCGCGTGCGGGCGGAACTTGCGGAAGATGGGGATGTTGAGATCCGTCATCATGCCGCGCACCCACAGGACGACCGATCGGGGGCCTTTCTTTGGTTCGACATAGCCTAGAACTGAACCATCCGAAGTCAGCGCAACTCCGAGTGAAGCGTGTTGCATGGGCGTCTCCAGTGGCACGTAAGAATCGTTGTCCCACGTCCAAGCTGAAAGGCGAGGGCTGTTGACCGACAGGCCCGTGACGTTGAGTAGAACGGTGCCTTCATCGTTAATTGCCACGGCGTCGGTGAATCCGCCTTCTGGCGCATGAAAAAACTTTGGGCGACCTTCTGAGGTCAGCCGGAATGCCCGGGAAATTAGCAGGGGTTCGGCGGTAATCAGGGTCTTACCCACCACCGTGCCAGAGGCGTTGATGCCCTGCGCGAAACTCAGGGCATTGGGCCAAAACTCTTGCCCGAATTCGCCGCGATGTGAGGCCCACGCACGTCGTGTGGTGACGTCGGCACTGACCGTTCCAGCGACGAGCCCACTGGAGCTGAGGGCGCTAAACGGCCAAGCATTTTCGGCCCAAATAGGCTGCTCGGAAGATCGAGGGAGAGGAGGGATGCAGACTCCGGCGGCCGACCACGAAGCCCCTTCAAAGCGGCGGGGTTTGACCATGTTTCCGATGATTTTCCCGTCGTCGTTGACCGCAGTAGGATTGAACCCATGGCCCGGTGCGGGTTCGGCAAGCCGAGTCACCTCGTAATGATCCGGTAGCAGAGTGGGCACGGGTCGCCGGGGTGGCGCTTCCTGTGTTCGGACGGCGAAAGGAGACAGGGAGTTGATCATTAAGGAACACATGCGATGGACTTCACGCCTGTTGACTGCTGCGGTGATTCACAAAGTCCGATTGACCAATGGTCGGGTTGAATTGATGAGCGGGGTTTAACGGGGTGGACGCGACGGGTTGGACGCAATGGAGAAGAGACGCATTTTGCGTCCGCTGGCAGAGGTAGGTTTGAGATCTGACGTCGCGCGGGCTTGCACCAATGGTGACGACTCCTTCAGCTTCTTCGCTCGACCCAATTTTTGCTCATTTTCGCTGCACCGCATGCCCAAACGAAACCCTCCCGATGACGAACAACCCGAATTTCCCCTCGATTCCTCCAGCGAGGAGGGGGGCTCAGAGTCCGATCCGACTAATCGTGCCGACGAATTAGACACTTCGGACAGTGACGATACCGACGAGGTGACTTCGGACGCTGAAGGCCAAGGTCGTGAGTCGGCGCTGGCAGGGCATTACAAGTCGTGGTTTCTGGAGTATGCCAGCTACGTGATTTTGGATCGGGCGGTGCCTCACATCGAGGACGGGCTCAAACCCGTGCAACGGCGCATCTTGCACACGCTGTGGGATAAGGACGATGGACGATTTCACAAGGTGGCCAACATCGTGGGGGCGACCATGGCGTTTCATCCACACGGCGACGCATCGATCGAAGCCGCGCTCGTGGCGATTGCCCAACGAGGGTATCTAATCGAGCCGCAGGGTAATTTTGGTAACACTTTGACCGGCGACGGCGCGGCGGCCGCGCGTTACATCGAGGCGCGTCTGACGCCCTTTGCGAGGGATGTGCTGTTCAATCCGAAGACGACCACGTGGCAACAAAGCTATGACGGTCGGGCGAAGGAACCGGTCACGTTGCCGGCCAAATTTCCGCTGGTCCTGCTCGAGGGCACGGAAGGCATCGCGGTCGGACTCTCGACCAAAATCCTGCCGCACAATTTCAACGACCTGTGTCGGGCCTCGATCAATCACCTGCAGGGCAAAACGTTTCGGATTCGCCCCGATTTCCCGAATGGTGGCACGGCGGATTTCGGGGATTACAACGACGGTCTGCGGGGAGGAAAGGTTAAGGTGCGGGCCACCATCGAATCGCCCAGCAAATATGTTTTGGCGATTACGGAACTGGCGCATGGCACCACTACGTCCTCGCTCATCGATTCGATTTTGGCGGCCAACACCAAGGGCAAAATCAAGATCAAGCATGTCGACGACAACACCGCCGACAAAGTTGAAATCTTAGTGCACCTACCGCAGGGCGCTGATCCCAAGAAGGTCAAACAGCAGCTCTACGTGTTCACCGATTGTCAGGTATCGATATCGCCCGCTGCTTGCGTGATTGAGACGGTCGAAGGTCAGGATCGACCGGTATTCATTGGAGTATCGGAGATTCTTAAACGGTCGACCCAGAAGACGGTCGATTTGCTTAAACTGGAGTTGGAAATCAAACTCGGCGAGTTGGAGCAGCAGTGGCATTGGGATTCGCTGGAGCGCATCTTCATCGAGGAGCGTATCTATCGCCGTATTGAAAAATCTAAGACATGGGAGGAAGTGTTATCCGAAATCCGCACGGGCCTTGAACCTTTTCTAGGTCAGTTGCGGCGCGAAGTAACCGATGAAGATATCACGCGTCTGACGGAGATTCGGATTAAACGGATATCTGCTTATAATCGGTTTAAAGCCGACGAAAAAATCAAGCAGATCGAAGCCGACATCGCAGCGGTCAAACACGACCTGGCGCACCTCATTGATTACGCGATCAAGTGGTTTGAAACCTTGCAGGAGAAGTATGGCAAGGGGCGTAAGCGCCGGACTTCGTTCGACGAAATCGAACAGATCAACGTGGCTAAAGTGGTGGCGACTAATCAACGCCTCTACGTCGATCGGGAAGGTGGGTTCATTGGTCTCAATTGGCGACAGCATGAATTCCTGAGCGAGTGCAGCACGTTGGATCAAGTGCTGTGCATCATGGCCGATGGGTCACTCAAGGTCACCAAAGTCGCCGATAAAGTCTTTATGGGGCGCAATATCCTCCATGCGACCCTGTTTAATAAAGACGGTCCCCCGGAATATTTCACCCTGCTTTACCAGGACAAGAAGAGTGGGAAGTGTTTCGCCAAGCGCTTCATTATTGGCGGGGTGACACGGGATAAACTCTATTCGCTCACGGCTTC
>CAXBOL010000100.1:0-10082 GCA_963977295.1 uncultured Opitutaceae bacterium | reverse complement strand
TCTACCGCCAAAACGGCCGCGAACACCTCATCGGCTGCCTCACCGTCCCGATTTACAATGCCCAGGGCGAGCCGGTGCAGATTTACGGCCGACGCAGCGATCCAGCCGCACCGAAAGCCAACCGCCACCTTTACCTCGCCCGACCGCTTGCCGGAATCTTCAATTTTGAAGCCCTCAAATCCCGCGAAATCATCCTCACCGAAAGTGTCCTCGATGCCCTCACTTTTTACCGCCACGGAATGCCATGGGCCACCTGCAGCTACGGCACCGAAAACCTCACCGACGAACTCTTCCAAGCGATCAACGACGCCAAAATCGAAAGCGTCCGCCTCGCTTACGATGCCGACGAAGCCGGAGAAAGAGCGACCGCCAAAGCCGCCGCAAAGCTGCAAGCCTTCGGCATCGAGTGCCATCAAATCAAGCTCCCGTGGGGATCTGATTCGAACAGCTACGCCCTCGACCAGGGAGCCGAAGCCCTCCGCAAAGCGGTCCGGAGCGCGGAGTGGATGGGCGGGACGGTCCCTCAAAAGTCCGCGAACTCCAGTAAATCTAGTACAAGTATAGTCGCTTCTTCTTTAGCTGCTGAAGCCGCTAATCCGACTGCCGGGGAAGTGGCTAAAGAGGAAAAGATCGGAGTGCCCCAAATCGTTCTCGATCGCAAGGGCGACCATCACGAAATGACCTTCGGCGAGCGGCTTTACCGAGTCGGGGGACTCGAAAAAAACAACTCGCTGGAAGTCCTCCGCATCACGCTTCGAGTCGCAAACAAAGGCTTGATGCACGTTGACAGCCTCGACCTCTACCGTGATGCAGAAAGGCGCAAGTTCATCGAGCGCGCCGCCGAAGAAACCCTCCTCGAAAAAGACCTCTTAAAACGCGACCTCGGCAAACTCCTCCTCGCCCTCGAGCAAACGCAGGAAGCCCGCCTCAACGCCACCGGCGAAGACGAAGAAGCGTTCGAGCTTTCGCCCGAAGAAGAACGCGAAGCCCTCGCTCTCCTAAAATCCCCCAAGCTCCTCGAGCGCCTCACCGAGGCTTACGACGAAGCCGGAATCGCGGGAGAAAAAAACAACCTCCTCGCGGCTTACCTCGCGTGCGCGTCGCGCAAGCTCGCGAAGCCCTTGGCCGTCATCATCCAAAGCACCAGCGCAGCCGGAAAAAGCACATTGATGGACGCCGTCTTGAGCTTCTTCCCCAGAGAAGACCAAGTGAAATACTCCGCCATGACCGGCCAAAGCCTTTACTACCTCGGCGAAACGAACCTCAAACACAAGATCCTAGCCATCGTCGAAGAAGAAGGCGCCGAAAAAGCCAGCTACGCTCTAAAACTCCTGCAATCCGAAGGAGAACTCACCATCGCAAGCACCGGAAAAGACCCACACTCCGGCCGCATGGAAACCCAAGAATACCATGTCGAAGGTCCCGTCGCCATCGTCTTCACCACCACCTCAATCGACATCGACGAGGAGTTAATGAACCGCTGCCTCGTCCTCACCGTCGATGAAAGCAAAGAACAAACCGAGCGCATCCACCAACTGCAACGCGAGGCGAGAACGATCGAAGGAATCCTCGCCGCCGAGAAACGAAAAGACATCCAGCACCTCCTCCAAAACGCGCAACGCCTCATCCAACCGATGAGAATAGCCAACCCCTTCGCCCGGCATCTCACCTTCACCAGCGGACGAACCAGAACCCGCCGCGACCACGAAAAATACCTCACCCTCATCGACACCATCGCGCTCCTCCACCAGCACCAGCGCGAGACCATCACGCACCAGGTCAACGGCCGCGAAGTCGAAATGCTCCCCGTCACCCTCGACGACATCGAAGCCGCCAACAAAATCGCCCCCGAAGTCCTAGGCCGCAGTCTCGACGAACTCCCTCCGCAAACCAGAACCCTCCTCGAAAAGATCAAAAGCCTCGTCCGCGAAAAAATGGCCGAGCAAAAACTAGAGCAACGATACTCCCTCTTTAGCCGCCGAGAGCTGCGTGACAAAACGGCATGGAGCCACACCCAAATCCGCCGCCACCTCGAACGTCTCCTTGAGCTGGAACACCTCGCCACGCGAGGAGGCCGCAACGGTGTTCTCATGAAATACGAACTCCTCAGCGAACTCGAAACCGACGCTACCGGCTACCACATCGGCCTCCTCGATCTCGAAGAACTCCGCAAGAAACAGCCCACAATTAAGGATGAAAAATAGAACTACCCCGACCACCTTGCCTACTTTTGAAGGCACCTTGCCCCCACCTTGCCAAATGACTTGGCAAGGTCTTCAATCCTCGCCGTTACAGGGATTTGAACGCTTCTAAGGCGAACCTTGCCACCTTGCCGAAACGCACATCTGGACCCAAAAAAGAACTCATCGTAACCATGGCCGGAAAAAAAGGATACGACGCCTCCGACGGGATGCGCGGACGCGACCCCCACAAACGAGGCGGCAACGAAGCGGGAGGCTTCCCCCCGGGCGAGCGCGGAAGCCTCGCCGCAGAAACCCTCCGCTACCTCCAAAGCCTTGCCGTCAAAAACTACAGCGAAGGCACCATCGAAGCGCGCAAAGACTCCCTAAAAACCTTCCTCCTCTGGTCCCACGACCGCGACCTCCACCAGCCCGAGCAGATCACAAAACCCATCCTGGAAAGCTACCAACGCCACCTCTGGCGCTACCGCAAAAGCAACGGCAAGCCCCTCGGCATCAGCACCCAACGCGCCAGACTCAGCACCCTCCGAGACCTCTTCAAATACCTCTCCAAGCAAAACCTCATCCTAGCCAACCCCGCCAGTGAAATCGAACTCCCACGCCCCGAAAAAAGGCTCCCCGAACAAGCCCTCAGCCTCAACCAAATACGAAAAATCCTCAACCTCCCCGACATCCGCGATCCCCTCGGCATCCGGGACCGCACCATCCTCGAACTCTTCTACTCCAGCGGGATCCGCCGCAGCGAACTGGCCCGCCTCGAAATCACCGATCTCAACCAAGAACGGCAAACCCTCCAGGTCAGAAAAGGGAAGGGGAACAAAGACCGCGTCGCCCCCGTCGGCAACCGCGCCCTGCACTGGCTCCAAAAATACCTCGAAGAAAGCCGCCCCAAACTCGCCCTGTCCCAGGACGAAAAAACCCTCTTCCTCACCAGCTACGGCGAAGGCTTTAATCCCGACGTCCTCAGCCGCAAAGTGAGCAAATTTATCAAACAAGCCGACCTCGGTCGCCCCGGAAGCTGCCATTTACTTCGCCACACCTGCGCCACCCACATGCTCGAAGGCGGAGCGGACATCCGCTTCATCCAGCAACTCCTCGGCCACGAAAAGCTCGAAACCACCAGCATTTACACGCAGGTCAGCATCGAGCAACTGAAGGCGGTCCACGCCAAAACCCACCCCGCCGAGGCTCAAAAGAGCGACGAAAAACCAGACTCGCAAAACGATGAGCCGCCGTTATCTTAAAGCCATGAAATTTATCATTACCCTCGACCGCGACGAAGATGGCGCTTGGGTCGCTGAATGCCCTTCGATCCCCGGATGCGTTAGCCAAGGCGAGAACCGCCAAGAAGCCGAAGAGAACATTCGGGAAGCAATCATCGCATGCCTCGAAGTGCGCTCTGAGCGCGGTATGCCCTTGACCGTGGAAACCCGCAGCGTGGAAGTTCCCGTCGCAATCTGATGGCCGGACAACTTCCAGTGCTGAGCGGAAAACAAGTCCGCAAAGCCATTGAAAATGACGGTTGGGAATACGTGCGGCAGCGCGGGAGCCACATGATTTTAGTGAAAGAAGGAAGCATGGCCACGCTGTCAGTCCCGAATCATAAAACCGTTGCGCGAGGCACCTTGCGAAGCCTCATTCGAGCTTCAGGTTTGACGGTCGAGGAATTCCTCGAACTGCTCTAAAAAGCCTCCCTTTTTTAGCTGCCAAAGCCGCCTGAATGAGGTAGGATCACGCCCGAGTTTATGGGATTTTGTGCCACATCACCCGCGCCCGAGAAGGGCGACCCCACCGCGAAAAAGCGCGTCTGGGGATTTTTTACTGAGTCCCAACAATCGCACCGAGAAAATTGCCCGCAATCCCTGCAACTGCGCCAAGGAAATCGCCTTGCGCCTACGAAAACCGCGTCGGGTCGCACCTATTGGCCAAGCAGAGATCCCATTGAGGAACTAGGAGGAACCAACCTCTACGGGATGGTGGGGAATAATGTGGTAGGAAGAGTTGACTACGTTGGTCTAGTTACGATTGATTGGGTTTTATTCTTTAAAAAGAGGCTAGCAAAAAGCTTGGTCGCGTTAGCGGCTCCTGGTGCCGCTAACGGAGGTCATTCCTCTGCAAGTGGTGAACTTATAGGCGAAGAAAAAATTTATTATTACCCAAGAAATGAAGATTCTTGTGATTATGATGGAGAGTATCGAGTTTGTCTTATTAAAATATGTTCCTACAGTTTCGTTGGCCCCAGAGATGGACCCACTTTGCCTCTCTTCACATACGAGGGTTCTCTCGAAGTAGGATGTGACGAAGAGTGTCCCTCGGTAGAAGAGGGGTTCCCTGAATTTTTCGATCTCTGGGGTAAGTAATTATGGAACTGCTTTGGTTTTTTTTGACTCTAATATGGTCGATTATATGCGGTTTCTTTTGGTATTTAATTTTACGACCAGTATGGTTTGTTTTTATTTCACTACCCTTTTCCCTATTGAGGCCACTGATAAATCCGAAGTCACAAGATTCCTTTTCTGAAAGAATCGTGAAAGCTAACAATTGGCTTGAGAAAGCAGCCCCATATTTAATTCCTTAAGTGTATAGCTCCAAATTGATATCGTGTTGTATTTCTAAATTAATATGGTGTGATTTCGGGCGGATTTCCACGCTGTCATCGAGTTTCGGGTTCTTCGGGAAATTCAGTGTGCGATTTTGGGCCTGAGGGCGAGCTTGCTGCACATGAAGGCAAGGCTCGCACTTCTAAAAGGCCTCTTCTTTTAGCTGCCAAAGCCGCTCAAATGCGGTAGAACTACGCCCAAGTTTATGGGATTTAGCCTCACATCGCCCGCGCCTGAGAAGTGCGCCCCCTCCGCGGAAAACCGCGTCTGGGGAGTTTTTGGTGATGCCTCGCAATCGCACCGGGGAAATCGCCCTCAATTCTTGCAAGCACGCCAAGGAAATCGCCTTGCGCCTACGACGATTGCGTCGGGTCGCACATATTGGCCAAGCAGAGATCCGATCGAGGAAGAGGGCGGAGAGAACCTGTATAGGATGGTTGGAAACTCTCCTGTATCATTCTATGATAAATTGGGATTGTTGAAATTGTCTTATGAGACGAACGGGACTGTTGATACCAATTGCGGTCCAAATAAAATTGGTCAAAAGGCATGGGCTATTCAGTGGGTTGTGAGTGGAGCAGGTCGGCCTCGTGGATATATTGCTCAGGGGCTTTCGGTCAGAGGAGGTTACACGGAGTGCAAAACCGGAAAAACGGTTATGTTCAACGTCGATATAACGGAGTATTTTCGATATGGCGGTGGCGACCTCTGGGAGGCGCTCAAGCCACCTTGTTCTATGGGTTGGGTTCGTTTCTATGCTAGTGCAGTCTACGTTGAGGGATATACCCTCCCTTCAGATCGACGTACAGGACATCCTGTTTCGAAAGATGCTCCGTCTGTGCAGGGAATCAGAAAAATAAAAAAAGGCGAGTATACCAGGGCGTCTAATGAGGTTAAAAGAACATGGTCAGTAAAATGGAACTGTTGTAAAAATAAAAAGATGGATCCAGGTGTTAATTGGTATCTCGACCGCACAATTAGATGAAGTTATTACAATTGGCATGGTTTTTAGTTTTTTTTCTTTTGGGGTGTTCGGTGAAAGTTCGGAACTGTCCTGAGTCAGATGATGAAAATGTGGAATCTTCCTTTCAGAGAGATAGATTTGTGCCAGGGGCGACCCTCAATAACTTATTCCAAGATTCTAAAGAATCGCTCGATGGAATTGTCTGCGATACGGTGCTCGGAGGGACCTCGGCCTTAAATAAATCAAGTTTTTCAGTTTATATTAAGAGTTCCGAAGAATGGATGACTATATTTTATGAGCCTCGTCACCTTGTTACTGGAGATCAAATGATTCAAATTATGAAGGGTGAATTTTCAAATCCAATTCCTAGTTTGACCATTATAAAAGTGTTGCCAAAAACCGCATTTTAAGTGTTACTGTTGCGCGCCACTTTGATATCAGGTTCGTTTCCAAATTGACGTCGTAGCTAGGTTGTCTGTGCATCTTCCCGCACTAATAGCAAAGTTCCTTGCTACGGCGTTGAAAGCCCCCTCCTTACCTTCTTCCGTTGTTCGTGAATCCAAAGCCTGCCGGTCGCTGTGTGCATCTTCCCGCACTAATGGCAAAGCCCCTTGCAACGGCGTTGAAATCCCTCCTCCAAGCTGTCCGGTTTTCAAAGTCCTTTGCCCATGGATCTTGCCTCCCGTTGGTCGGTCGAAAGGTTAGAGCGTGCGGACTGTCACGCCTCCAGCATCCATGGCCATCACACAACTTCCGTAATACGTCGCCGTGCCTTGTCGGGTGGATGCCTTCCCCAAAGGGGCCCCTTCCACCCGGGCACCAGTCGTTCACTCGCTTGCATTCCTTCGCTTCGCTCAGTCATCCGCGTGTTCACTCCTTCGTCGTCGGATTACGGAGTGTTGTGCGAAGTCATGGTTCGTTCGCCCTGGGGAAGAGATTTGCCTCCTTCGTCGGTTTGAATAAAAAGGGCTCTCTTGCAGGAGTCGCGCCAGCCCGCCCGCAGCTCCGCCCTCCGGCCCACGGCATCAGCTTCGTTACTCACCTCAGTCCTCCGCGCCCAACCCACCAGCACCGGCGGGACATAGGGTATCACGCACATTCGTGCGAAATAGTCCAATAAGCACGCTGGGATGCCCGTAGATACAGGGAGTTTCGATCTGAGACAGTTGTGAACTTTCGACGACTTCACTGCATCGTTATTTTTACATTTTGCAGTTTGGGAAAACAGCTCCGAAACCCTTTAAACCATTTAGAATCAATGGGTCTAGACATCGTTTTTTACAAAATGCCCGTTTTGTAGAAAGTGCTTATTGGACGATTTTACGTAAATGTGCGTGATACCCTCATTACACCGACACCCACGGCTACACCGAAGTCAATTTTGCGGCCTTCACAATGCTGGGGAGACGGTTCTGTCCTCGCATCAAAAACCATTCATCTCAGAAGATCTACAAGATCAATACCGGGCGTGATTATGGATCTTTTGCCTCCATGCTGAAATCGGCTCGATCAACCATCGACCCTCAATTCATTGCAAAAAATTGGGATGAAATGGGGAGGTTTTATGCCTCTCTGGAAGCCGGACACACCACCGCCTCCATGGCTCTCAAACGCCTCGTCGCTTACGACAACAAGAACCACTTTCATCGAGCTAACCAGGACTTCGGGAGAATCATCAAGACCGAGTTCCTTCTCGACTACCTTTCCCAACCACCGCTCAGAAAACGCATCCGGCAAGGTCTCCTGAAAGTCGAGCAGCTTCATCAGCTCGCCCGCGACATCTTCTTTGCCAAGCGGGGACGTGTCAGTGCTCAGGAAATCCATCAACAGCTTAATTCGTGCAGCTGTCTCACCCTCATTGCGGCGGCCATCATCTACTGGTAGGCCCGGGAAATGGCCAAGCTCCTCAAAACTCCTTCCGAAGAAATCTCCGCCATTGATCCCAAACTCATTGCCCACATCAGTCCCATAAGCTGGGACAACGTCGTGCTCTACGGCCAGTATCACATCAACCCCAACTTGGTTAGGCCATAGAGTCCAAAATCGGCACCCTTATTGGACTATTTTACACGAATGTGCGTGATACCCTGACTCCCTCAATGACGCCTTCGACTACTACCGGGATAACCGGGATAACCGGGGGAAATTGCTAAAACTCATCAAAACTGCACCCCCCTTTCCAGAATAGCCGAGCCAAGCAAACGCCCTGGCCCTGTTGCCTTAATCCTTATTTTATCATTGCCAAGTGACCGTAATTACAATAGCGAATAGCAAGTTTAGCACCCATTGATGAGTTAGTATCTCCGGTCATGAAATCTAGAAAGAATTATTTTCTCATTATCCCGCTGGCCGGCCTGGCTTTGCTTCAGCAAGTTTCCGGAATCGTCGTGTCAGCTTTTATCGGTTCAGATACGGGAGACTTTATCTTGTTTGATCCTGTGGACCCGACGAATTCGTCGACGTATTTCAGTATCGAGGTTAGTGGCCTGCCTGCCGGAGGATCATACAATGCGCTAGCGTATGATGCAGGAAGAAATAGGCTGGTTTTCAACCAAGTCAATGCGAGCTCAACGCATCAATGGTGGGCAATTGAGGTAAATGGTTTAACAGCGCAAACCCCTTCCGTAGTGGCAATGGACTTAGGTATTGCTCCGTTCACTGGTTCCACTGGGATTTTCGACGCTGCTGGATACAATCCTTCCAATGGGAAACTTTATGTGAACCATCCGTCGGGCACGAGTGATGAAATTTACACAGTAAACTTTGACGCTTCCGGGAATGTGTCTGGCTATACATTGGAAGGAAGAATTGCGGGTGAAGGTTTCCCAAATTCGGCTTCCTACGGAGATATTGTATTTGATAGCCAAGGAAGGATGTTTGCTTCCTTTAGAAATGAAAATGGCGTGACTGTTGTACAAGAGCTTGACCCTGACAATGATTTCTCAGTTCTCAAATTTAATAATAATTTGGATATTGGAACTGGTTTTTTAGGTGGTTTAACAGTAGATGGGGATGATAATCTTTATGGATTTCAAACGAATGCCGACCGCTATTACCGGATTGCTCAAGATGGTAGTCTTACGCTGACTCGCATTGGAAACAGCGAAATTTTCAATCAGTTTGGCGATATGTCTGCCTCTTTTAGTGTCCCTATCCCGGAACCATCGGCATCAGTTTTGCTGATGATGGGGTTCGTGTCTTGCTCTGGAATGCGTAGAAGACGAGCTCGGTAAAAATTCAACCCTGAACTGCACTGATGGCCATTTCGAGCCAATAGCAGGCCTTTCTCAATCTTGGCGTTGCTGCCCGCTTTCCTTTGAGGGTGTCGAGCTTGTCCGGACTGATGAGCGGGGCGACTTGAACAACTTGCCGAAGACGCGGATGACCAAGCAGCTGCGCAGTAGAAGTTGGGTCTAACGCCCCAAAGGTACCCAATGTATCACAGAGTCCTACCGTTGGCTGAGGACACTCGACTCGGATAGGTTTCACTGTGAATGCCCTCAAAAGGTCCGCTGGAGTCAACGCAGAAGCGTTTTTGACCCGACTAGAAGGCTATCACCCGTCAGTCGGGAAGACTGTAAAGTGAGGTCAAACGGCAGTCTCCCAAAAAGGCCAGATCTCCGAACTCAAAATCCTGGAGGGACAAATCCGGCTAAACCACTGATCTTAGGAACCTTCAGAAAATCGCCGTGATACATTGGGTACCTTTGGAGAGTTGCACCCCAGGAAGCGAGGTGATTTATGTTGGGGATACGGGTGAGAAAGTTGGCTATTTCGAGCGAGAACGGTTGGAGGAAATGGGCGTTACCGTTGATCGGCACGGAAAAATGCCGGACGTTGTGCTCTTCTACCCCGATAAAGGTTGGCTTCTTTTGGTCGAATCTGTGACCAGTCATGGGCCGGTTGATGGAAAACGCCATGGCGAACTTTCTGAGCTTTTCAAAAATTCAGATCCAGGTCTGGTCTTTGTTACAGCCTTCCCGGATCGTGCAACGATGGCTAGGTATCTGACAGAGATTTCCTGGGAGACAGAAGTGTGGGTTGCTGAAGCTCCTACTCACCTCATTCATTTTAACGGAGAAAGATTTTTAGGACCATACTCAGAGTAAGCTGAATTTTCCAACTACCAGGCAAGGATCGAGTGATTAGAAATCACGTTTTGAAAAAGTGAATACTGGCTCAGCAAGGGTGGGGGTGTAGAACGACAACTATAACTGCCCCCTGACGACAATTAAAACTGACCCTCTGGGTGGGGTGGTTTTTTGGGGTGGATCGCGCTTCGCGGTTTGACGCCGGGCGGGGTGGCGAGTGCTTCCT
>CAXBOL010000099.1:0-10219 GCA_963977295.1 uncultured Opitutaceae bacterium | reverse complement strand
CGCGGCGTTAGGCACGGGGCGTTCGCCGATGATGCGCTCGTGGGCCTGTTTGATCGCGGCCGGAATCTGGTCCAGCATGCCATCGATGCGTTCGACGATACGGGTGGCTTGGCACTCGCTAAACCGGGTCTGGGCGGAGTCGGCCACGAGACGGTCCCGGTGCCGTCGGGCGTGCTCTGCGATGGTGCGCAGTAGGCGTTTCATCTGACGAAGCACTCCCTTGCGCGATGACTTGGCGTTGCGGCGCCGCCGGGTGTGGGTCATCGCGATGCACAGGCGTTCATCTGCTTGGCGAAGACCGACGGCTCGCTCGGCATCCGGCACCGCAGGCCGGCTTCACGGATGAGTTTCACTGCCCTGAGCAGCGTGCGGCTCACGTCACGAAACAGCACCCAGTCGACCGGAAAATGGATGTTCGCCTCCAGGCAGGTCGAGTCCACCAGGCACGTTTCCATCGGCACCGCCTCGGCCAACCCCAGCGAGCCAGCCCGATCCTCCTCTCCACTCATCTCGATGAACACTTGGCCCATCCAACGCACCTGCTCGGCGGTGTAGAACTTCGAGGCGCGCTCCAACACGCTCTTGGAAACCCCTTTGATCCCGTCGATCCGCCGCGCTGCGCAAAAGTCTGCCAGCAGGTCACTGGAGGCGATCATCCGGGAAAAGTTCCGGTAACTCATGACTCCGTGCATCATACGCAATACCTCCACCCGCAGGGCTTTGAGCGCGAACTGCAGGTGTCGCGGCAACTGCGACGTGTCTTTGCCCCGCCAGTTGGCTCGCGCAAAGTCCAACGCCATCGATTCCAAATGGCTGTTTCTCAACAGGTTGTCCACCGCTTCGAGCTGATCGCGAAACGCGGCATAATCTTTGTTCGGTCCGACCGGCGTAAGGTCTGGACGCAGCCACGTTTGCAGGGCTATTTTCGGGGCGACGGCTTCGGTAGTATTGTTCACACCAAATTATAGACGCCGTTTTTGTGCCGAAACCAGGAAAACCTCCCGGTTTCGGCCTCTTTATTTTTAGGCTAATCCATCATTGCCAACGACTTGTACTCGTGGGACACGCTCTATCTACAGACTGAAAATCAGGTGCTGAAAGAGGAACTGACTAAAAGCGGTCGGAAGCTGAGACTGAACGACGGGCAAAGACGGAGGCTGGCACAAAAGGGCAAAGCTTTGGGGCGCGAAGGACTTCAAAAATATGCCAGTCTGTTCACGCCGGAAACCATCCTAAGATGGCATCGACGATTGATCGCTTGGAAATTCACCGCCAAGCGAAAGATCGACACCGAACGTGCGGAAAGGCGGCTCTTGATCACAGAATTGTGCGTAAAATTTGCCGAAGAAAACCCAGGCTGGGGTTATGAACGGATTCAGGGCGCGTTGGCCAACCTTGGCTATCACGTGAGTAAAACCACCGTGGGAAATATTCTTCGACGTGCAGGTCTGTGTCCATCGCCGGATAGAACCGGGAAGAGTAGTTGGCGGCAGTTTCTACGCGCTCACCTCGTGACGACCTGCGTGGCCGACTTTCTGACGACGGAAGTGTGGACGATGGGAGGTTTGGTGCGTTACCATGTGCTCTTCGTGATGAATCTAGCGAAACGGGAAGTGCAGATTGCACAGATCAACTGCAAAACGAATGGCCAAGTGATGGCGCAAGTTGCCCGCAACCTGACGGACGCCGAAGACGGGTTCCTCCGAGGAATCGACTATTTTGTCTGTGATCGAGACGCGTTGTTCACGCAGGAGTTTAGAGGGACGTTGAAAGAAGCGGGAGTCACAGTTGTCCAGTGCCGTCCGCAAACCCCGAAACAGAACGCCTTTGCCGAGAGATTTGTGAAAAGTCTGAAAACCGAGTGCTTGGACAAACTGATATTCCTTGGGGAAGTGTCGCTAAAAAAAGCGGTGGGGGAGTATGTGAAACACTACCACCATGAGCGAGACCATCAATCGTTGGATAATTTGATTCCGTTTCCGCAAACCCCAAGAAGAGAAGGAGAAAACGGGCTCGTCGCAAAAAGTGAACGGCTTGGTGGGCTTTTGAACTACTATTAAAGGGAGCCCGAAGAGTCTTTGACCGGAAAGGAGCCGTCAGCAGCTTAAAAATAGGTCTAAATACCCACGAGATAAATCACCTAAAAGTTCGAAGAGCGTCCGATGCGGGGCCCGTTCTCGGTGAATTGGTTCGAAGAGCGGTAGGTTTCGGACAACAGGGTGCGCCCGTGGCGCAGGTGGGCGATCAAGGGTTCCCATTGGTTGAACAGGTAGTCGCAGGCTTGGCTGAGCGTAGGCGCGGTCCGTTGAGTCCGGCTCCCGATGTCGGCCCTTGTCGGCTAATAGTAGCGCCCGAAGGCACGGCTTCTGCGATGGTGCGGCGCTTTTGAAAGGCAGCGTTCACCGGCGAAGCCGGTTTCCACAATCGGTAACAGGCTTGGTGCACGGACGATTTTTCCACCGCCTCGTGCACTTTTCTGCGCCAATTTGGCGTCAGCCGACCGACATGGCGACGCCGTTGGTCGGCTTGGTTAGGATCTGTCGATTCTTGCGATTCATTTCTCGGAGGACCTCTCCGACGAATGCCTTGTCGCGGTAGTAGGGGCGGACGTTGTCGAGGCGTTGGTCGATTCTCGACCTGACTTCGGGTGATTGCGCATCGTAAAACTCCTTGGCCTGCGGCAGTTGTTTTTCGACCAAGCGCATTTCGGATTCGTGCTTCTGCATGTCTTTGTAGAGGAGCATATCACGAGCGCGGTCAGGAGCCTCCTTCACGACGCGACCGTAGTATTCTACGTCGTTGGCATTGGCTCCCTTGTAAGCCTCAAGCCGTTTCTCGACCTCTGGATTATTGCGGAACGTGAGCGGACTTTCCTGGTCGGATGAAGCGGCGGGGGAGTTGTCGTTGGGTTTAGTTTTGATAGCCATTTTCTTGTTGATTTATGTGCCGTCCACTTGGGTGGTGCGGGAAGGCGACTGGCACCACGGCGAGGAATTCGCCAAAGTTATTTGATGACCGGATTGAAGGCGTCGGCGGGAGTGCCCCGGACCAAACGTAAAGCCAGATCGAATTGTGCACAGACATCGTCGGCATCGTGCCTGGCCAAGGTGAAGGCCATGAGGGCCTTCGCATCGATGGAAGCGCCGGTATCCCGGAAACGTTTGTTGATGTCGTCCGCAGCCTGATAAAATTCAGCGGCGACGGTTTCAGGAACTTGAAGATTAAGTGTGATCATGATGGGAAGGATTTAGTGGTGAATCTGAAGGATGGTTGGATGAATAAGTCCTCCGCGGCGGAACGCCGGAGGGACGGAACGAAACGGAACGCAGTCCGGACCGGGAGTCGGAGCCGGGCAGCCGACTGGTCCGGCGTAGATGCACGGTCGGCGAAGTGACGGGGCGAGCCGTGCTTCCGGCGCCGTGCCGCGACCTCAGGGCCCGGAAACGTCGTGGCGGCTTGCCGCCGCGTGGTTTCAATGGGCACCGCCACAGTAGTGTCGACCCGGGCGATTTCTCGATGAGTCAACAAACCGCCCTGTGATAGAATATCCAGTGATGGGATACCAAGTGCAGGTAGGATGAATGACCCTTGACCGGCGAAAAGCCGGAGGGACGGAACGAAACGGAACGGAGGCCGGACCGGAAGACGGAGCCGGGCAGCCGACTGGTCCGGCGTAGACGAACGGTCGGCGAAGGGACGGATCGAGCCGTCCTGCCGGCTCCGTGCCGTGTCCTCCCAGCCCGGAAACGTCGTGGCGGCTTGCCGCCGCGTGGTTTCAATGGGCACCACCACCGTGATGTCGACCTGCGTGATATCGCGCTGAGTCAAACTACCTCGGGATCGAATATCCAGCGATTGGATACTGAAGTGGGTTTCGAGCTGGTCGATGAAATCGACCAGCTGAACCCACGGCAGTTCCGACCGGTCGAAGTGGTAGCTCACTCGGCCGGACGCACCGCTGCCGGATCGAGTCGTCTGCATGGTCCACCCAACGGGGGGACGCGGAGGCGTCGGAGAACCCTCGGCCTCGTATTGAACCAGATGGGCCCGTAGCTCGTCGATCGAGTCTGCGGAGTAGGGCGTAAGTCGGGTTTTGGTATTCCTGAGATACTCCAATTCGGTCTGACCGTTGAATCCTAGGGAAATTTCTCCGCTACCTACGCACGCGAGTAGACCGACGAGTGACCAACTGGTGAAGCAAGTCACCCACCGAATTTTAGTCGGAGATCGTCGGCGGGTCATCGCCAATTCCCTCTCACCAGGAAATCCGTCGATGGAACTTCGATGATGTTGGCACTCAACCTCCAGGGCGCCGAATCAAAGGTGAGCTGATCGGTCCATCGTGACCAATCCGAAGCTACGGCATTCGTATCGGTGACTCCACCGGTGAGCGTAAACCCGGTGGCGTCAATCTGCAGTCGGGTTAAAACCAGTGAGGTGGGCAGTTGCTTGCCGACAGATTTTAGGAATTTACCATACGACGTTGGGCTTGATTCGAATCTCGCGAGCTTTGCCTCGAGTTGTTTGAATTCAGCCTCTCGCGCTTGCAGTTCTTCGACTTCCGGGCGCAAAGCTTCGATTTCAGCCCGCTGCAAGGCGGTGATTTCATTCTGGTTCAGCAATTTGAATCCGATTTGAACCGCCAAAATGGCGACCAGAATCAAAGCTGCCGCCGTCGCTCCGTTGACCACCCGGAAGGTGGTGAATCGAGCGGGCGGAGGGATCAGTTGGTTCGAATGGGTGAGGGGCAAAGACCGCGTCACCTCAACCAATCGAGGCCACTTCAATGTAGTGCGCTCACTCGGGTTCCAATGGGCGATTTGAGGCTCCAATACCTCTCCGGACGTGTCCAAGCAGATGAAGTAGAACGCCGTGGTATCCGAATTGTGGGCTTGTTGAATCGACGACGCAGCGAGTTTGGCCGCGGCATCCTCCCGTGACGTGTTGACTTGACGGATCCCGGCGGGAGTGTGTCGGTAGACCAAGGTGCGTTGGTAGGCAATTGCCAGCACCGTCAAGGCGCCGGTTTCGGGCCAATCCACCGGCACGAAGTTCAAAACGGAGGCTAGGGGCCAAACCCCTTCAACTTCGAATCCTGACGCGGTGAGTTCATCGATGAGAGTGAGGAGCCCAGGCTGAGTTTCGTAGTGTAGCAGCGTAGTATTACTGCCCTCATTGATGGGCTCAAAACTCCAAGCCAGCTTCGGATCAGCCAAAGCAGGATAGTCTGATTGCAAGGCCGATTGCAAAGTCGACCGATTCCCGTTGGGGCATTCGATCGCTTCGCTCACGAGGTGATCCGGCTGGTAGATCAGACGGATGCGCTTGGAGGCGGACTGATGATCCAGCGAATCAAGCAAGGTCGACGTCGCTTCGGACGTTTCCCTCAACAAAATCGGCTCGGCCGATTCGCTGGTCCACCAACAATCGCCCCACAGCAGCGCGACAAGGGTGTCAGATGGAGGTGAGGTAAATATAGACATCCGTGACTCCGTTGGTGGGGACGGCATAAGCGACGATTCCAGTGTCACAGGCGGCACCTTCGATCGGAGCCAGTTGCGCTCCGTTCAGGGCCACGGCCAATTCGAACGCGTCACGCGCTGGGCAATTCGGAATAGCCAAATAGGCAACCACGCTGTTCGCGTTAATATCCGTGATGCCGTCCAACCGAAAGTTAGCCCCAAGTGCGACCGAAGGATTGATTAGTGGATCGGCGGTGCGGGCCTCAACGCGAGTGACGTTGGACCAATCGCGTTGCGCGACTGCATCGGGCGTGACCACAAAAGCCAGCGCCGCCTGATTCCACGTGAGTTCGTTGCCGGTGCCGGTGGACACAAATGATTGTGATCCCATGCGAAGAGAAAGCGGACGTTCGATCCGACCGGTCGCGAGGAGGACACTGTCGAGTCGAGCGGCATTGCCCTTGGCCACATCGGTGGAACCGCTGAGGGCTGCGCCTGAGGTCGGAATACCGGTTCCTTCCGTCCGGGGAAGACTGCCGTTGCCACCGTCCAAAGACAAGTAGTCCACCAACGCGGTTTTTAAGGTGTCGACCGTCTTGCTGACTTGCTGGACGCGAGCGTTGCGCAGGGCGTCAAACCCCTTCGGTAAAAGGAGTCCAACGAGGACAGCGATGATGGCGATAACCAGGACGAGTTCGAGGAGGGAATAGCCCTCAGTTGCAGGTTTTGAGTGGGTGATTCTTTTCATAATCGGATCAGTTTATTTTTGGTTAAAGATGGGCCGCGGCGGCATAGCCCGGAGAAATTCAAAGGACGCGCGTGACCTCCTCCATGGTCGTGAGTCCGGCGGCGGCGGCCTCCAGACCGTGACTCCATAACGACGGAAAATTTTCTTGGCGGCGCAGTGCGGCCAATTCTTCGTCAGGCGCGTCATGCGCAATGAGGGGTAAAAACGGTCTGGCCGGAATGACCTCGTGCAGGGCGATCCGCCCGGAAAATCCTCGATTTTGGCAGGCCGGACAGCCGACGGGTTGGCAAAATTCGGCGGCAGGAAGGTGGTAACGTGCGCGCAGTTGAGCCAAAGCCAGATGCGGGCCTTTGCAGACCGCGCATAAACGGCGCACGAGTCGCTGGGCGGCGACCAACCTCAGGGAGGCGGCAATGAGAAAACTTTCGACTCCCAGATCGCGTAGGCGAGGGATCGCCGACATGGCGTCGTTGGTGTGCAAGGTCGACAATACCAAATGCCCGGTGAGCGCCCCTCGAACCGCCAGTTGCGCGGTTTCGGCATCGCGGGTTTCCCCGACGAGCATGACGTCAGGATTTTGACGCAACAAGGCGCGAAGTGAAGCCGCAAAAGTGAGGCCAATCTTTTCGCGAATCTCGGTCTGACGGATGGCGGAGAATTCATATTCGACCGGGTCCTCCAGCGTATGAATCACCCGACCCCGGTAGTCCAAAGCATGGAGTGCCGCATGCAGCGTTGTGGTTTTGCCCGACCCGGTCGGTCCGGTCAGCAGAATCAATCCCGCCGGACCGGTGAGCGCCTCGGTCAGAGTCGCGGATTGTGCCTCGGTCAGGCCCAATCCGGTGAACGACTGGGCGGGCATGCTTTGGTCTAGAAGTCTCACCACGAGGTTTTCGCCATGCACGGTGGGGAGGGTGCTCATCCGCAGATGAAAACGACGATCCGAGACCTGCAACGTGGCCCGTCCGTCCTGCGGCAAGCGGCGCTCGGTGATGTCCATGCCACCCATCATCTTTCCTCGGGCCAGCAAGGCGTCACGTTGCAGGAGAGCGACGGTCAGATAGTCACGCATGTGACCATCGGTGCGAAATCGAATCAACAAGCCCGATTCCTTCGGCTCGAAGTGAACATCACTGGCTCCCTCGGCGGCGGCGGTTTCCAGAATGGATTCCAGCGATACCGAAGAGGGGACCGATCCCGGCGTGGGGATGGTCGGACGCATGGGGCGCGACTTTAAACTTTGGAGCAGACTACGCATCAATGCACCAATCGAGGAGTGAGAAAGATGACCAGTTCAGTGCGACTGCGCAGACTGGCTTCACTACGAAAAGCGGCTCCCAAAACGGGGATCTTCCCGAGCACGGGGATTGCCCGGAGACTCCGCCCGGTCTCCTCCGATATGAGTCCCCCGATGATGGCGGTTTCGCCGTCGCGTAATCGTACGATGGTGGAAGCCTGTTTTACTTCGGTGACGGGCGCGGTTTGTTTGCCGTCGGGACTGGTGACGATGGATTGAAGCCGTGTGATGGCGGGTAATACGTCCAACGTGATGATCCCATGGTGATCGATCTGCGGAGTGACCGCGAGGATGGTGCCGATCGTGATCGTCGAAACAGAAAATGATTCCTGGGTTTGATTGAATGGCACGGTGGTGCCGGATTGCTGGAAGGTGGTGGATTGTTGCAGCCGGAAGAACGGACGATCTTCCCCCACCTTGATAAACGCGGTTTGGTTGTTGAGCGCCCGGAGCCGAGGTTGCGCGACGGTGGTCACCTCACCCTGTTGTTGCAGCGCCTGAATCACGGCGGATGCTTCGCCGAAACCGAGGTTGGCCGAAAAGGTAGGGCCGGACAGCACGGTGCCACCGACTCCGGCGACGGCCAACGGGGCGGACCCATCCACGGTGAGACCATTCACGGTGGTGGTTGCAAGGTCCCAATCGACGCCTAGTTTTTGTTCATCGCGCAACGTGACCTCGACGAGCCGAGCTTCGATTTCAACCTGCTGGGAAATTCGGGCATTCACCAGGTCGATGAACGCCCGTAGCACCTGATGACGGGCCCGGGTGGCGGTGATCTGCAGGACGCCGCTGAATCGATTCAGGACCAAGCTTTCGTCATCATGAAGCATGGTGCGCAGCTCACTCTCCAGGCTGATCCAAAACGTGTTGGGATTTTCCTGTGAAATCGAAACCTGCGTGGCATCCGCGGCACTGCCCGAAGCGTTGTTCAGATTTTGGCGACTAGTGGCGTTGGACAAGGTGCCGTCGCTTGATTGATTGCCGCCCAAGGTGATCGAGGCGCTGCCCGATCCAGACCTCGTCAATTGCGGGTAGTCGATAGCGTAAAGCACGGTTTGGTGAAGCCCCACCACCACGGCTTCATCGCGGATTTCGAAAAAGTATCCCAAGGGAAAAGTTACTGCGTCCAGCGCTTGGCGCAGGGTGCCGGCATTGATTTCAAGCGTTACATTTCCCACCACCTCTGGGCCAAAAAGGATGGTCGTGTCCGTGGCTCTCCCCATGGTTTGCAGCACCACCGGCAGAGGGGCGTTTTCGAATCGCAGGCGACCGAGTGATTGATCCAAATCCACCTCCGCTCGGCTGATGGTGGCGGCTAAAAGTGAGATGATAAAGAGGCGTAAATGCATAGGAGTCCTAGGATAGGTGGGCGAACGGAGCCGATGATTGGCTCAAGGTTGCTCGATGATGAAAGGAACTGAGGTGGCGTCTTGCTCGCGTTGGAGAAGCGTTCGACCGTCCGCGCGGTATTTAACCTTGGCCGCGTTGACTACGCTGAAGGATCGGGTGACTGTCGGGGCCGGTAGGTAAACGTCGTTCCCAGGTTGGTTGGCCTGAACGAAGACCGGTCCCGGTCCCAGAATTTGTAAGGTTGATCCGTTCACGACGGCCGGTCCACTCGCCACGGAAAACGACACCGGTAGACCCGACGTGGCGGACGCGATCAGGGGCATGGTTCCGACGCCCGGATTCACATCCGGGAGATTTTCAAAATTGATGAACTGACTGGATTTGTTGACGAACTCGGCTCGAACGAAACGAGGCCCGTTCATCGTGATCGCAATCGTGGTGGCGGCACTCGTGATGTCCCCAATCCAATTAACAAAGCGAAAGTTTGGATCCGCGGTGGCAGACACCGAAACGGTCGATCCATGAGGATACACGCCGCCGGGCGTGACGCTACCACCGGGGGAGGCGTCCGTCGTCAGTGGGTAGGTTTTTGACCCGAATCGAGCGATTACGACCTTGTCGCGATCCATCATCAACGAAAGAGGGTTGGCGGAACCTGAGGCGTCGCCGTTCCAGCCGATAAAATCGTGAGCGGCATCTGCCGTGGCTGTCGCGATGGCAGGACTCCCGGATAAATAGAATCCTCCCAACGATACCGTCCCGCCAGTCTCACTTTGCGTGGTGAGGGAATAGTAAACCGGCATTGGGGGAGCCACCGTGAAAGCGTGGGAGATCAAGGCAGAGGTAGCGCCCATTTGATCCGTCGCCTGGGCGGTAAAGATCAGGCTTAGAGGACCTGAGTCGGAGGACGAGGCGGATGCCGTAATTGCGTTGCCAATACCGACGGTTCCGGTCGCGAATTCCACGCCGTCTTTCCAGATTTTCACCTCGGTGAGGTTTCCGTCTGGGTCTGAGCCTTGGGCCGCCATGGTGTAAGGTTGATCGGATTCCGCTCCACTCGGGGCACTGATCCACGCGATGGTTGGCGCGGCATTGAGCGGGGCGTCGATCGTGACCGTATGGGAAATCATCGGTGACATGGCACCGTCCTCGTCTTCGGCTTGAGCCGTAAACATCACGCTAGTCGGGCCGGAATCACTGGAGGAGGTACTCACCTGATCAAGTGATCCCGTGCCACCGTCGGACCAGTCGACCAAGGCCCCATTCTTCCAAATCCGGACCTCGGTCAGGTTGCCATCGGCATCCTGAGCCGAGGCCGCGACGGTATAAGATTGCAGATGGTCGGCGCGACTTTGTTGC
>CAXBOL010000098.1:0-10269 GCA_963977295.1 uncultured Opitutaceae bacterium | reverse complement strand
CGCGATCTTCTCAGCCGTCATCTACTTCAAGGCTATCAAGCCCACCATCGGAGCGATGGAAGAGCGCCAAGCCAAGGTCGATGCCGGGATCAAGCATGCCGAAGAGATGAAGACCAAGCTTGATGCGGCCGCCGTTGAAAGCGCTGCCCTCATCAAACAAGCCCAAGTCGACGCCACCAAGATCATCGAAGAGGCCCGCATCTCCGCCAAAGCCGTGCTCGAGCGTCAATCCCAAGAGGCCACCACCAAGGCCCAGGATATTATCGCCAAGGCGCAACACGCCACTGAGCTCGAACATCGCAAGATGATCGCCGAAGCGCGCGGCGAAATCGCTCGCCTCGTCGTTGCCACTACTCGCCAGGTTCTCGCCAAAGAACTTTCCGCCGACGAGCGCACCCGCTACACCGAGGCAGCCGCCAAAGAGCTCTCCATCTCCTGAATTCCGCTTTTCAGTTCTTCAGTTTTTTAGCCTTTCCCTCCCACCGTGGCCGCCAAATCCAAACAAGTTTCACAACTCGCCAAGCAACTCACCCAGTTGAGTCTCGGCGCAGATGGTGCCGTTGATGCCGAGCGGGTCGCTGGGGTGCTGGCTTACCTCGATAAGCACAAACCCGCCAAGCCGGTCGCCGTGCTTAAGGCCTACCACCGCCTGATCGGCATTGAGTTGGCTAAGACTCACGCCGTCGTCGAACACGCCGGACCGATTTCCGAAAACGTGCTGGGACTGATCGCCGGCACCATGTCGCAAAAATATCACCGGTCCGTCTCTGCCACCGGAACCCAAAACGATAGTCTGATCGCCGGACTCCGCATTCGTGTCGCCGACGACGTTTACGAATCCACCGTCAGCGGCCAACTCGACAGTCTCGCCCTGTCGCTCTGATAGTCTTTCACTTTATTAAACTCCTCCCATCTCTACCGCGTCCCTCGCAGCCATGAGCACCGTCCTCGAACAAATCGAATCCCAGATCGCCAACCTTTCCAACAAGGCGGTTAAAAAGAACACCGGCAGCATTCGCACCATCGCCGACGGCGTCGCCAAAATCGACGGCCTCTCCGATGTGATGTATAATGAAATGGTACAGTTCCCCGGCGGCGCCATCGGCATCGCGCTCAATCTTGAAGAAGATGAAGTCGGTTGCGTCATCCTCGGTGACATCGCTGGCCTCAAGGAAGGTGACGAAGTGTTGACCACTGGTCGCCTCCTCTCCGTGCCCGTCGGCAAAGGCCTGCTCGGTCGCACCGTCGACGCCCTCGGTAATCCCGTGGATGGCAAAGGTCCGATCGACACCAAGGAAACTTACCCGGTCGAGCGCATCGCTCCCGGTATCATCGCCCGTAAATCGGTCGATCAACCCCTGTTCACTGGTATCCAAGCCATCGACTCGATGATTCCGATCGGTCGCGGCCAACGTGAATTGATCATTGGTGACCGCGGCACCGGCAAGACCACCATCGCGATCGATACCATCATCAACCAAGCCAAGATTAACAAGGTCGGCTTGGCCTCGGGCGATCCCAACTTCCGTCCCGTATACTCGATCTACGTCGCGGTGGGACAAAAGAACTCCAACATCGTTCGCACCCTCGGTGCCCTCGAAGAAGCGGGCGCCCTGGAATTCACCATCATCGTCGCTGCACCTGCCGCCGACAATCCTGCCAATCAATACCTCGCTCCGTTCTCGGGTGCCGCCATCGGTGAATGGTTTATGGAAAACGGCATGGATGCGCTCATCGTTTATGATGACCTCTCCAAGCACGCCGTCGCCTACCGCCAAATCTCCCTGATTCTGAAGCGTCCGTCTGGTCGCGAAGCTTATCCTGGTGACGTGTTCTATCTCCACAGTCGCTTGCTCGAACGTTCGGCTCGTCTCAGCGGCAAAGGTTCGCTCACCGCGCTGCCCATCATTGAGACTCAAGCTGGTGACGTGTCGGCTTACATTCCGACCAACGTGATTTCCATCACCGATGGACAAATCTTCCTCGAAACCGACCTTTTCAATCAAGGTATCCGTCCCGCGGTTTCCGTGGGTCTTTCCGTTTCCCGCGTGGGTTCGGCCGCACAGATCAAGGCGACCAAGCAAGTCGGTGGTAAACTTAAGGGTGAATTGGCCCAGTTCCGCGAATTGGCCGCCTTCGCTCAATTCGGTTCCGACCTCGACGCCAAGACCAAGGCCCAGCTCGACCGCGGTAACCGTATCGTGGAGCTCTTCAAGCAACCCGCCTTCAACCCGCTACCGATCGAGCAACAGGTCGTTACCCTCTGGGCGCTGCAAAAGGACTACTACGCGAACACTGAGATCTCCAAGGTCACCGCCGCGGCGGTCAGTCTGCGCGACTTCTTCGCGACCCGCAAAGACGCGCTGCTCACCAAGATTCGCAACGAAGCCAAACTCACCCCGGAAATTGAAGCCGAGCTCAAAACCGCCTGCGACGAATGGGCGGCTTCACGTGCCTAATAAAAGGCTGAAAGACTGCAGAGCTGAATAGCTGAAACTCGTGACCTTCTCATGTTTCATAAACAAGGCGATCTTCGCGAACGGACGTTCCAATTGGGACGCCGGGTCGCACGCCTTTATGTCGCGCTACCAGCAAAAAATCGGCTCGCTCAAATCTACGGCGATCAATTGGTCAGATCTTCAAATTCAGTCGGAGCCGACTACCGGGAAGCTCAACGCGGACGCTCTCCAGCTGAATATCGTTCAAAACTGGGGGACTGCCTCCGAGAAGCGGACGAAACCCATTACTGGCTCGAGTGCCTCGAAGCAGACGAGATCCTTCCGCCGTTGCGTCTGGCTCCCCTCAAAACCGAAGTCGATGAACTCATCGCCATCTTCGTCACTCTGCTCAAAAAGTAGCATGAAGCCCGTCAGCCCTTCAGTCTTCCAGTCTTTCAGTCCTTCTTCTTCCTAATGGCATCCACTAGAGATATCAGACGCCGGATTAAATCCGTTAAGAACACTCGCCAGATCACCAAGGCGATGGAGCTCGTTGCTGCGTCCAAGATGAAGAAGGCGCAGAGCGCGGCCGTCGCCGGTCGTCCTTATGCGTTACTCTTGGCCGACATGCTCGCCGCCTTGGCACCCAAGGTCGACGGCAGTCTCCATCCGTTTCTGCAACCGCGCGAAGTCAAAACCCGCGGCATCCTTCTCGTCACGACCGACAAGGGCTTGTGCGGCCCGCTGAACGCCAATTTGTTCAAGTTGGTCAGCGACATTAAGACTCCGGCCAAGTTTGTGGTGTCTGGTCGCAAGGGGTCCCAGTTCCTCGCGCGCTCCAAGCGCGACGTGATCGCCGACTTCGGCATTCACGACAAAGTTCCGTTCGCCGAGATCAAGACCATCGGTGACTTCATGATGAAACTCTTCCTCGACGGAGAGATCGACACCATCGAGGTCATTTATCCGCGGTTCAAAAACACCTTGGTGCAGGAGTCCGTGCACCGCCCGATTCTGCCCTTGGACAACTTGCGCACTTTCGTCGAGCGTCTGGCCGACGATCACACCGCCGAACGCCAAAAGGAATTTGCCGACGAACGTTTGATGATCTTCGAACCCAACGCGCAGAGTGTGCTCGAAGCCCTCCTGCCGTTCTACGTCAACCGCTTCCTTTATCAACTCGCGCTCTCGTCCAAAGCCTCTGAGCACAGTGCTCGTATGGTCGCCATGAAGACCGCCAAGGATAACGCCAACAACCTCCTCGGAGATTTGACGTTGGAATACAACAAGGCCCGTCAGGCCGCCATCACTCAGGAAATTCTCGAAATCGCCGCGGCCCAATTCAGCGCGGCCTAAGCCACCCCTTCAACAAACCACCGACCCAGTCCGCCCGTCATGAGCAGCAATACCGGCAAAATCGTCCAAGTTATCGGTCCCGTCGTCGACGTCCAGTTCGCCGATAACAGCATCCCCCCCATCTACCAGGCCCTCACCATTGCGTTCGAGGTCTCCGGCAAGAAGGAACTCCTCACGCTCGAGATCCAGCAGCACCTCGGTGCTGGCGTGGCTCGCGCGATCGCGATGTCGTCTTCGGAAGGCCTCAAGCGCGGCATGGAGGTCGTCGACACCGGCGCTCCCATCACCGTCCCCGTCGGGGAGGGTGTGCTCGGTCGTATCTTCGACGTCACCGGCACGGCCGTGGATGGCCGTGGTGATGTTCCCCACACCAAACGTTATCCGATTCACCGCGCGGCTCCGGCCTTGGCGGATCAAGACACCAATTCCGAGATCCTCGAAACCGGCATCAAGGTCATCGACCTCATCTGCCCGTTCATCAAGGGCGGTAAGGCGGGTGCCTTCGGGGGTGCAGGCGTCGGTAAAACCGTCGTTATTCTCGAGCTCATCAACAACATCGCCAAAGCCCACGGTGGCTACTCGGTGTTTGCCGGGGTGGGGGAGCGTTCCCGTGAAGGAAATGACCTCTACCACGAAATGTCCGACGCGGGGGTGATTGATCAAAAGGACCTCAGCAAGTCCAAGGTTGCCTTGGTCTACGGTCAAATGAACGAACCGCCCGGGGCTCGTATGCGCGTCGCCCTTTCGGCGCTCGCCATGACGGAATACTTCCGCGACGAGAAGAATCAGGACGTGTTGCTCTTCATCGATAACATTTTCCGCTTTTCCCAAGCCGGTTCCGAAGTGTCCGCGCTTCTCGGTCGCTCGCCTTCCGCGGTGGGTTACCAGCCCACGCTTTCCAACGAAATGGGTATTCTCCAAGAGCGCATTACCTCGACCAAGAAGGGGTCCATCACGTCGGTGCAAGCGGTCTACGTGCCAGCCGACGACCTCACCGACCCTGCGCCCGCCAACACCTTTGCTCACTTGGACTCCACCATCGTGTTGGAGCGCGCCATCGCCGAGCTCGGTATCTACCCGGCGGTCGATCCACTCGCCTCGGTTTCCAAAGCCCTCGAGCCTGCCGTCGTGGGTGACGAACACTATCACGTCGCTCGTGAAGTCCAACGCGTCCTCCAGCGCTACAAGGATCTCCAAGACATCATCGCCATTCTCGGTCTCGACGAGCTTTCGCCCGACGACAAACTGACCGTTTACCGTGCTCGCAAGTTGCAACGCTTCCTCTCCCAACCATTCGCAGTGGCTGAAGTGTTTACGGGCACACCTGGTAAATACGTCAGCGTGAAGGATACCGTGCGCGGCTTTAAGATGATCCTCGATGGTGAACTCGACGACGTGCCGGAAGGTGACTTCTACATGAAAGGTGGCATCGACGAAGTCCTCGAAGCCGCCGGCAAAACCAAAGCTTAAACCCCTGAGGGACTGAACCGGATCAATTAACCAAACCTGCAGGCTTTCCAAAAAACAGTTCTTCAGCGATCCAGCCTTCAGCCCTTCAGTCATTCAGCCCTTCAGCCCTTCCCTCCATGTCTCTCACCCTCGAAATCGTCACTCCGGAAGCCCGAGTCTACTCGGATACCGTCGATAGCGTCGTCATCCCGACCGTCGAAGGCGAAATCGGCGTGCTGCCCGGTCACTTGCCTTTGCTCTCTCAGGTCGCCGACGGCGAACTCCGCGTGACCAAGGGTAATGCCACCGAGGGCTTGGTCGTCGGCGACGGCTTTGTCCAAATTCAAGGCGACAAGGTTTCCATTCTGGCCGAACACGCGATCGAAGAAAAATCGATCGATGAAGACGCGGTGGAAAAAGCCATGGAACGGGCTCAACTCGCCCTGCGCGAAGCCAAGGATACCAAGATTGACCCGGCCGAAATCGAACGTCTCGAAAGTGTCGTCCGTTTCTCAGTGGCCCAATTGGGAATCCGCCGCCGGCGCCGCTGATTCGTTTGCTGAGCAATTTGAACTTTTTTGGCCAGAATCCTGCTGTCATCTGACCCGTTCACTCGAATCAATTGTGAATAACTTTGTTTCTATTGATTTGCATTAGAAGAAATAAGCCTTTTAAATCTAGGCTATTTCTAATTTTATCACCCTCCAATTTCAGGCCAAACCACAAAAACGATGAATATCCTCCGCAAATATACCGCCGCGCTAATAATCAGCCTCCTAGCTAGCACCACGCTCTTCGCCCAAGCCGGCGGCGGCCCCGGCACCGCCGGCGGCGCCGGCCCCGGCGGCACCTTCAACCCTCCTGGCGGTGGCCCTGCTCAAGGCCTCAACCCCAACCAACGTGCAACCATTGCTCGATTGCTCGGACAAGGTGCCAGTGCAGCAGACGTTCAAGCTGCACTTGAGGCAGCGGGCGTAGACTTTTCCGATCCCGCCTCAATTGAGGCTGCGGTGACTGCCGTCATGGCCGAGATCCCGGCCGCACAAGTCAGCGCGGTTACCGCGTTGATCACCCAGACCGTTACCACCATCGCCGCCAATGCTCCGGGTGCGAGCGCTGCGTCCGTAGCTGCTATCGTTCAAGCGACTTCTTCCGGTGCCGCTAAGGGTGCCGTCGCCGGAGCTGTTTCTCAAACCGCCAACGCCACTCCGGCAGTCAAGGCCGCTGCAGTCGCTGCCGCTGCTCAAGCCGCCACCACCGGAGCCTCAACCGGCGCCCGTAGTGCCGCCGCCGCCATTGAAGCAAGCGGAAATGCAACGCTTACCGCTGTCGTTAGCGTCGCATCCGTCACCCAAGCTACTTCACAAGGTTCGACCAGTGGAGCCGTTACCGCTGCTACCACTGCTGGGGTTTCCACGGCTGCCGTTGTTGCCGCCGTAAACACCGGATCCGCGGTCGCTGCTGCGACCACGCCCGGAACCACCCCGAGTCCATCCACCCCTAATACCACCACCACTACCACCACCAACACGGGAACCACCACCGTCGAAGTGCCTGCTGATGTTCCTGCGACCGATAACGTCATCATCACCCAGTTCACCACCTTCACGCTGGTTTTGAGCTACGGAAAATTCGCCATTACGGTGAACGACCAAAATCCGACCGTGACCGTTGCAGCTCTTGGCAATGGGGCATCGATCGGAACTGAAATCTCCAGCAATGGTGGCCAGATCAATGATTTGACGCTGCCCACCATCGCTAATGCTCCCCTCACGGGAGCTCGACTCACCAACCTCAACGGCACCCTGACTGCTGCCATTCTAGCTGCGAGTCCAGGAGCGGTGGTAAACGTTCCCGGTAACGTGATCACCGTCAGTCCGTCCGCCTAAGAGAAAAACATAACCCCCTTTTCAAAACGCACCTCGACCTGAGGTGCGTTTTTTTTTGTGGCCGCAACGACCACGCGTTAGTTGACATTGATACTCGTTCTCAATTCAGTGAGAGCTCTTTTCGATGAAACTCACCAGCACATCCCAAACCTGTCCGCTCTGCCAGCTTCCCGCTGGAGCCAGTGGACAAGTCTGTGAACTCGTAGGCGAGGGGAGCTTCAAACAGCATGTCCGAGAACTGGGTTTCGGTGAATCCGCTCAAGTCACCAAGGTCTCGGGGCGTTCCACTATTATCTGCCGCGTCAATGGCACCCGCATTGCGCTGAGTCACGGAGCCGCTAGTCGAATTCTAGTCAATCCCCTCCGATAAACGGCCTGCCCTACCGTTGACCGACCGGATCTTCCCGCCATGGCCGATCTCATTTCATTGTCGCAAATGACCAAGGGCGATGCCGCCACCATTAAAGACTATCCCAAAGTGGGCAGTGCCTTCATCCGACTGAGAGAAATGGGCCTTTTGCCTGGCACCAAAATCACCCTCGTTCGCGTCGCCCCAATGGGGGATCCTCTCGAAATCAAAGTGCGCGGCTATAATCTGACGCTGCGCAAAAGCGAAGCGGATCACGTCTCAGTCGAGCCACTACTCAAGACATGAGTCTGCCCCCACACGTCACGACCGCCCACCGCAACCCAGTGTATGCGCTGGTGGGTAATCCGAACTGCGGCAAATCCACCCTGTTCAATGCCCTCACCGGTCTAAAACAAAAGGTCGGCAACTACCCAGGCGTGACCGTCGAACGTAAAATCGGCACCGCCTATTCGCAGCACGGTCAACCTATGACCGTGATCGACCTGCCCGGAGCCTACTCTCTGGCGGCACGATCCCCTGATGAAGCGGTCACCCGGGATGTGCTCCTCGGCCGCCGGGCCGACACCCAGATGCCTGACCGCATCGTTTGTATCGTCGACGCCTCCAATCTCGAACGAAACCTCTACCTCGTTCACCAAATTCTCGATCTGGGCCGCCCCATCATTCTGGTCGTCAACATGATCGATCTGGCCACCAACGCGGGCCTCAAGATCCACGTCGGTCGGCTCGAAAAAGAGTTAGGCATTCCGGTCATCGCCGCCCAAGCCGCTCGTGGCCAAGGCGTCATCGAACTCAAACTGGCCATGAGCCGCGCCGATTTGCCGCTGCCTAAGCACCGCTGGGATATCCCCGCCGCCATCGCCTCCGCCGTTTCTGAACTGCAGGCCGCCCTGCAAAACTTCGATAAAAAACCGCCCCTCATCGCCCGCGCGGAAGCCTTGCTCCTCCTGACCGATCAGGATCCCGTCCGAGTCGCGGGTTCCCAACCTATCAGTGCTAAAACCTGCGAAATTCTGACCAACTGGAAAACGAAGTGGGATCAAGAGGGCACCGACTGGGCCGGAACCCTCGTCGCCGCACGCTACGAAGCCATCGGGGTCCTCACCGCCGAGGCCGTCACCGAAGTCGACACGTTCATCGCGCAAAACACTTCCGACCGCATCGACGAAATCACCACCCACGGCTTTTGGGGGTGGTGCGTGCTGGGCGGAATCATGACGGCGATGTTTTTGAGTATCTTCACGCTCGCTGAATACCCCATGGGGTTGATCGAAACCTTCGTGGCGGCACTCAGCGATGGGGTGAAGCATCTCATGCCCCCGGGGGATTTCCGCGACTTAATCACGGATGGAGCCATCGCCGGGGTAGGGGGAGTCATAGTTTTCTTACCCCAAATTCTGATCCTTTTCTTCTTCATCGGATTACTCGAAAGCACCGGTTACATGGCTCGAGCCGCCTTCATTATGGATCGACTGATGGGAAAAGTGGGACTCAACGGGAAATCATTCATCCCGCTCCTCAGTTCCTACGCCTGTGCGATTCCGGGCATCATGGCGACCCGCACCATCGAGGATCCCAAAGACCGCCTCGTCACCATTCTGGTTGCGCCGTTCATGAGCTGCTCCGCTCGCTTGCCGGTCTATCTCCTGATGATCGCCGCACTGGTGCCCAATGGTGAAGTTCCGCTCCTCACCAAAGTGGGGCTCATGTTGCTGATGTATGCGTTGGGCACATTCGGTGCCTTCGGCTTCGCATGGCTATTCAAGCGCACCTTACTCCGCGGTGAACCCCCGTTGATGATCATGGAACTGCCGCCGTATCGCATGCCCAAGATCAAAGACGTTTCGATGCACATGATCGAACGTGCCGCGCTCTTCCTGAAACGGGCCGGCACCATCATCTTGGCAATCTCCATTGTGTTATGGGCGCTCACGGCGTATCCGAAAGCCGGGGAAGATGCGACACCCTCCCAGCAAATCGCCCAAAGCTTCGCCGGGCAGGCCGGGCACCTGATTGAGCCCGTCATCAAACCTCTGGGATTCAATTGGGAAATCGGCATCGGCCTGATCAGCTCCTTCGCCGCGCGGGAAGTTTTTGTCAGCTCCATGAGTGTGGTTTTCAACGTCGAGGAAGACGAAGAAGATACCGCCCCCCTCCGCCAAGCGCTGCAGACTTCAACATGGCCGGACGGACGCCCCCTCTTCACCCCGCTGGTCTGCCTCACGCTCATGGTGTTCTACGTTTTTGCCATGCAGTGCGTCAGCACCGTCGCGGTGGTCCGGCGAGAGACCAACTCATGGCGATGGCCGTTGTTCCAAATTGGCTACCAGACTGGCTTCGCGTGGGTTTTCTGCTTAATTATCTACCAAGTGGGAACGGCCATGGGCTACTAGCCCCATTTTCCTGATGTCTGCAGAATTTCAATCCATCGTCGCCCTAATCGCAGTCGCGATTGCCCTGAGCTACTTGTTTGCCCGGTGGCAAAAGAACCGACACGCCTCATCCGGATGTGGAAGTGGAGGCGAAGGCTGTGCCTGCCCCTCGAGGAAAATCAAAGCAGGGACGTCCAGTTAACGGGTTTCCTGTTCATCAGCCTGCAGGTTTCACCAAAGGGAACGAAGGAAACCAAGGAGGAATAGGACAATGCGGGAGGGGTTTTAGACCCCGACTCCCGTGCTGCCAGAACCACTCCATCGCAATTTTTACAGGAGCTAACCGAGAAAACAGAGCCCCCACCGGAGCTTCTCCGTTCCCTCCGCAAAGGGTT
>CAXBOL010000097.1:0-10333 GCA_963977295.1 uncultured Opitutaceae bacterium | reverse complement strand
CTGAATACTTTCTATCCTGCTATGCTGATATTTATTCCCAGACACACCCTAGTGACTTTGCGTTAAAATTAGTCTAATTTAGCCGAGCTGCTGGTATTACAGTAATACCTCTGTAAAAACTAAATACCCCAAGCTCTTGGTATTACCCTAAGGCGGCTTCAAACCTGACCGCGTCCTGCGGCGTGTCCACGCCAAGCCCCGGATCGTCGGTCAGGCCAACCGCAATATCGAAGCCATTTTCCAACACCCGCAACTGTTCGAGTTTTTCAATTTGCTCCAAAGCCCCCATCGGGAGCTCGGCAAAACTCGCCAGTAATTCGGCTGTGTAGGCGTAGAGTCCCAGATGTTTCCGACAAGGGTGCGAAACCACCCAGTCGTCTTCGATGGCCAAGCCGAGATCACGGGGAAACGGCATGCGTGACCGGGAAAAGTAAAGCGCCCGACCATCCTGTCGCATCACAACCTTCACCTGATTGGCATTGTAAAAATCCACCACCCGCTTGAACGGCGTGGCCAAAGTTGCCATCGCCACCGGCCCCCGCACCAATTCGGCCAAGTTACGGATTTGTTCGCCTGTCACCAGAGGTTCGTCGGCTTGCACGTTGATCACGTAACTGGCCCCCACCTGCAGGTTCGCCTCCGCCAGCCGGTCTGTTCCGCTCTGATGGTCGACCCGCGTCATGATGGTATTGAATCCCTCCTTCCGCAGGGGCGCCGCCAACAACTCGTCATCCACCGCGAACCAGAGGGGAAATTCCGGCGCTTCGCTCGCAATTCGACGGGCTACCCACAAAATCAAGGGGATGCCTCTGATCTCGTGAAGCAACTTCCGAGGAAAACGCGTCGATTCTAACCGACATGGAACGATAATAGCTATTTCGGACATGTAAAACGCGGGCAGTCTGAGGCTTGGTTTTTGAGTTGCAAGCTGCACCGCGGCTACGGAGCCTTTCCCTCTTCATGTCCGACACTCCTGAAACCACTACCTCCGGCAACCAACTCTCTCGCGAGCTGGTTGTGCAGAACAAGATGGGAATCCACGCCCGTCCTGCGGCCATGATCGTGCGGGTGACCAACAAGTTCAAATCCGACGTGCTCGTCGAGAAGGACGACGAAGAGGTGAACGGCAAAAGCATCATGGGGCTTATGATGCTCGCCGCCGGTAAGGGATCCAAAGTGCGCTTTAGCACCGTCGGCGAGGACGGCGGGGCCATGCTCGACGAACTCGAGCAACTCTTCGCCCGCAAGTTCGACGAGGCTTAAGCCTCAGCGTTTTTCCCGTTTCGAAGCCGTTAGCTCGGCAAACCGTAAAACCGTTTCGCATTACGGGTCGAAACCTCCGCCAAGGTTTCAAACGTTACACCGAACATTTCCGCCGCAAATTCTGCGGTGTGCCGCACATAAGCCGGTTCATTGGGCTTACCCCGATGGGGCACGGGAGTCAGATAAGGCGCATCGGTTTCGACCATGAACCGCTCCAGGCCTTGGACTTTGGCGGCCTCCCGGACCGACTCGGCACTTTTATAAGTCAGGATCCCGGTAAACGATCCCCAGCCCCCTCGTTCGCGTAACACGGTCATCTCGGCCGGACCTTCGACAAAGCAATGGAACACCACGCGGGCCCAATTCACCCCACTCGCATCGATTAATTCGACACATTCGTTAAACGCGCCCCGCGAATGCACTACAACCGGCACATCGAGCTGGCGCGCCAGGGTCAATTGCGCCGCGAACGCGGCTTTTTGCCATTCGATCAGTGCCTGCGCCTTGGTCTCATCATTCTTAGGCAAATGAAAGCGGTCCAAGCCGCACTCCCCCAGCGCTACCGGACGCAGGGCACTTCCGGTCCAAAACGCCGGCAGGGCGGCGAGTTCTTGCTCCCAGTTTTCGTCCACCGCACACGGGTGCAGGCCCGCCGTATAATGCACCGAAGATGCATTCGCAGTCGCGATGTCACGATAAAGGTTCCAGTCCTCGGTGGACGTGCCTACGGTGATGAGCGCGTCCACGTCGGCCGCCATGGCGCGAGCAATCGCCCCGGTCAGGTCTCCCCGCTGGGCGAACGATTCGAGGTGAGTGTGAGAATCGACGAGTCCCATGCCGAGCTACTTAAGGGCAATAGAGCGCGCCGTAGCGCGACTCCAGATAGTCCAACAAACGGCGGGGCGAAAGCGCTTCACCCGTGACGCGTTCCACCAGTTCAAGGGCCGGATAACGACGACCTTGTGAATGAATATTTTGGCGCAGCCATTCCAGCAGTTTGCTGAAATCACCTTGAGCAAAATCGTCTTCCAAACCGGGAATATCCCGCTGCACGGTCGCCCAATTTTGCGCTGCGATCATGTTGCCCAAGCAATAGCTCGGGAAATACCCGAACATACCGCCGCTCCAGTGCACGTCCTGCAGAACGCCTTCCGTATCATCGACTGGACGACGACCAAAGAGCTCTTCACTTAAAGCGCCCCAGGCCTCGGGCAGATCTGCCACGGCTAAATCTCCCGACAACAAACGTTTCTCTAATTCAAACCGTAGAATGATGTGCAGATTGTAATGCACCTCATCGGATTCGACCCGGATAAAAGTAGGCTCCACCGCGTTGATCGCCAAATACAGATCTTCGGATGAGATGCCCTTCAGTTGTGCTCCAAACAACTCCCGATAGCGTGGCTCAAAGCGCTGCCAGAACGCTCGACTACGTCCCACTTGATTCTCCCACATGCGACTTTGGGACTCATGCATTCCCATCCCGGCGTGCTGCCCCAGCGGAGTCGCATGGTCGGCCAAGGGTAGCCCTTGCTCATAAAGACCGTGGCCAGTTTCGTGGATCGAACCGAACAATGAACTCAATGGATCATCCGCGGCAAACCGCGTGGTCATTCGCACGTCAGCTCCGCTGCCGCTGCAAAATGGATGCGGTGAAACATCAATGCGGCCCCGGCTGTAGTCGAAGCCCAAAGCGGCGGTGACTTCACTTAAGAATGTCCGTTGTGCGTCGACCGGAAATCCGGCGAGGGCGGCCTTGTTGGCTTTGATCGGTGAGGCGTTGATTTTCTGCACCAGCGGCACCAATCCAGCCTTTAGCTCGCCAAATAACGCATCGATTCGTTCAGCCGAAAATCCCGGATCATGCTGATCAATCGCGTAATCGTAAGGTCGATCCCCCCACCCCATGTAATCAGCTTCTTGCTTGGCGAGTTCGACGTGCTTCTCGAGGTAAGGTGCGAATCCTGCAAAGTCGTTGGCCGGTTTGGCTTTGGTCCACGCGTGATAAGCCGCACTCGAGTGCCGTGCCTTTTCCATCACAAACGCCGCCGGGAGTTTGGTCGCGCGGTCGTAATCTTTGCGCGCTTCCCGCACGATGACCTGTTGGTCAAAATCGAGGGTATCACGACTCGCCTCCAACTCGGACAAGGCAGCTCCGATCGCGGCGTCACTGCGAGCTTCGTGGGCCAGTTCGGCCAACAATGACATTTGCTCGGCGCGAATGTCCGAACTGTTGGGCGGGAGGTTCACCTGTTCGTCCCACCCAATCAGACTCTCGACCGTGTAGAGGTAGTGGGCGCGTTTTAGTTTGGAGAGGAGCGTTTCAAAAGCAGAAGACATGCGGACCACCCAACGCCTGCGTTAGTCTCTCCGCAAGTCTGGCCATCATTGAACCGACCGATGCCGCAAAAAAGGTGTCCCGCCTTTCGACGAGACACCTTCTACCTGTGAACTTCGGCTGGCGTGCCGAAAATTGACTAACATTTAAAACTCATAGCGATGGGCCGGCTTAATCTTCACATTGCCACCATTGCTCGAAAGCGCCAGAAGCGGACCTCCCCCGTTCAAGCTGCCCTGTATCCGGGCTTCATTTTGCGGGCCTTCATCCACTTCAAAAGGGATTCCCGTCTGCACCGAACCCCATCTTGCCCGGGCGTCCAAGGCCATTTGAGACTTCGGGTTGAGCGAAAGTGTAATGTCTCCAACATTTGCTTCGATGCGCGAGTTTTTGGCCAATGATTGCTCGACCCCAACCTGAACGCTACCCGCATTGGCAACGGCATTGATGCCGCCCAGCGTATTCGAGACTTCGATATCCCCACTCTCAGTGTGAAGTTCCGCCCAACCAAAAACCGATCCTACAAAAATGTTTCCGCTGCGGGTGGATGCGGTCAGGTCTCCTGAAACCCGGGCCACCGAAATCGTTCCCATCTCAGTTTGAGCCACGACCGATCCTTTGGTTCGTCCGACAAAAACGCTGCCGCGCTCAAGTCTTGCCCGCGTCCTCCCCTCAAAGTCGTTGCCTATCTCAATCGAGCCCTGCCGAGCTCGGATATCGAGATTGCTCACCTGTGGAACCCGCAGGGTCAGGGCCAAGGATCGGTCAGATTTTTCACTCAAGCCAAATTCGACTTCGCCCCCTGTATTCGCCACGGAGATGACCAAACCCGCCCCAAAGGGGGTCGATTTGACCTCGATGTTCCTCAACCACGCATCGGGTTCGGTTCCGGGGGTGCTTGCCGCCAAAACGAGCTCCACGCGCCCCGACTCGGAAGGCTCCACCCGAATTTCGCCCCGAAAGGTGTCCAACTTCACAATGGGAATAGATCCCACTTCCCAGGAAAGGGTCTCTACCCGCTCGGCTGCCATGGAGACCAAGCCGGGAATCAACGAAAATAGGGCGAGGAAACGGAGAAGAGCTTTCATGCCATATAGGGAATATACCCTAGATGATTTCTCAACCCATTCCTGCCCCGTATTGTTTCCCTAAACGTCCTAAGTAGTTCCACTCAGGACATTTTACAAAACTCTCCTATCACCCTGGTCGCTCGTAACGTGTTTTTCGGATTTGTCACCGAGCCGAGCCGGAGTTTCGAGCCCGAGATCACGGAGAAAATATCGTTGGAATTCAAAGCTCGTATGGACTCTGTGCACTTTGGATTGCCACGACTGTGCTCTCTGTGACCAAAAAAACTGGTCAGAACAGCGATAAGCCGATCCGCAGTTTCAAGTTCTACGGCACCCTAGCTCGATTTGACCTGAATATTCCCCCCACTGGTTCGTAGCTTCAACCGAGGACCTCCCCCGTTTAGCTTCCCGACCAATTTATCTTTGCCCGGAGCCCCTTTTTCGATGTCCACCGTGACGCCTTCGGTTCGAACTTTTCCGCCCGAGGTCGAGGCATCGAGAAACACTCCAGTTCCACTGGCCAACCATGCCGTCACATTCCCCCCGCTGGTGCCGAGGTAGGCGTCATCGCTCAGCTCCGTGGTGAACCGTGCGTAAACGTTGCCTCCGCTGGTGGATGCATTGACCACCCCATCGACTTTATCGAGGTGCACGTTTCCTCCGCTAGTCGATGCCTGCACATCGCCCGTCGCCGCCTTCACCCGGACATCTCCGCCACTGGTCGAGACTTTGATTTTTCCCCGACCCGCGGCGACGAAGATATCGCCACCCGAGGTCGACGCGTCGACTTCGCCCCCCACTTGCCCCAAATCGATATCCCCCCCACTGGTGCGCACGAACACTCGTCCCTCTAAATCCGAGACCATGATGTCGCCCCCGGACGTATTCGCTTTCACGTTGAAATGCGATGGCACGGTCACGGTAAACGAAACCGTCACGCCCTGCTTGCCCCAACTGAACCACTTCGAGCCAGATCGACGGTATTTGGAATAGGCCGTGACCGTGTTACCCTCCTGCTCGATGGAAAACTCCAAGTTCTCGGCCTCCTGCTCTGCTTCGCTTTCGGAATCGGCTTGGTGGAACACCTGGCGTGCTAAAATACGCACTGTCGCACCACCGTCACTGACTACTTTAATGTTACCTCCACTTGTCGTGACCTCCAGATTCCCATCGGGAGAAACATTAAAGGTCCGCTCGATTTCACGCGTATACTTGGCGTAAACCGGCGTGAGAAAACCGACGACAACGGCGAGGCAGAGAAATTGGGCGAATCGAGTTTTCATGGGGATCAAGTTGAAGAAATTATCAGGCGAGATTGCTGTAACTACCCCGAAACCTCTCTTAAGTTACAAAATAATCACATCCGTCCCCCTATTATTGTCGGAATACAACCGCAGTCCTGCCCCTCACAGCCTCATGCAAACTCGAATTTCCGCTCTTTGCCTCGTTTCAGTCGTTATGCTGGTTGGAGGGTGTTCCTCCCGGGCCGATGAGGCGACCTCGCCAACCTCTGCCTCCAGTTCGGGCGCCGTTGCGCCTATCACTAAAACCGATGCAGAGTGGAAGGCGGACCTCACCGATTTACAGTATCAGGTCCTGCGGCAAGCTGGCACCGAGCGCGCGTTCACCAGCCCGTTGCTCAAGGAAAAACGTCCCGGCACGTTCGTCTGTGCCGGGTGTGATCTCCCGCTTTTTGCCTCCGAAACCAAATTCGAGTCCGGCACCGGTTGGCCCAGCTTTTGGCAACCCATCGACCGCTCACATGTCATCGACAAACGCGATCTCGCCTACGGTATGGTGCGTACGGAAAATGTGTGCGCCCGTTGCGGCGGCCACCTCGGCCATGTCTTCGACGACGGCCCCCGCCCCACCGGACTCCGCTTTTGCATCAACGGCGCAGCCCTGAAATTTGTGCCGGCTGACTCGAACAAATAGGGTTATCCTGAAGGCCGAATCCAAATAGCCTAATTTCAACGCCCATCCGCCAAGTCTATCAGCACGCAAAGCCAAGCAGTAGTAGGGTTTGTATCAGTCCTAGATTCCGCAATAGGAGCGTCGGAGTGGGTCACAGAGCGCGGTTTGTGAATCGATCGCGAGGTGAACGCATCCACTGGGTGGATGCCTGTTGTCCGTAAAACAGCTCCATAAGTCTCTGTGCAACTCTGGATTGCCACTGTGCTCGCTGTGACGAACTGCGGTTTTTTTTAGGATAATATCGCTGCGCCTCCGCGTCTTAGCGTTAAAATCTATTTCGCAAGGAACGCTGGAGTTATCCCAGCGCAGCGCCCCATTGATCGGCTTTGAATCCGACCAATCCGACCTGATCCGATAACAGAAACGGACGCTTCACTAGGTTCCCGTTGCCGGCCAAGAGCTCCAGCGCTTCGGCCTCCGACATCGTAGGCAGTTTTTCCCCAAGTTTCATTTCGCGGTAATCGCCTCCGGAGGTATTGAAGAGTTTCTTCAGCTCCCCCTGCTGGTGTTTTAACATGCGTTTTAATTCGGCCACCGTCGGCGGTGTTTCGCGAATGGGTTTCTCGGTGAACTCAATGCCCGACTCCCGCAGCCACTTGGTGGCGTTGCGGCAGGTCGAACATTTGGCGTAGGTGTAAACGGTGGGCTTTTTCACGGCACCCATTTGGCATCCCGGACCACAAATTGCCAGTTTCCTCGGTAAGTTCCTAACTCACCGTAAAACTCAAAGCGTTTCGATTCCATCCCTTGAGCCATCAGACGATCCCGCACGTCGCGACCGGGGGCATAGATATCGAATACCTTGCCCAGCACCCGAACCTTCAAATCCCGGCCGGTGATCGCGGCACCTTTGACCTTAAAAAATTTCCCGGTCCACGAGCCATCTCTCAAGTCCGTGCCCTTGGGCAACGCCGCCAAATCGATGGCCGCATTGGTATCGACTCGGCTGTAATCCACCATCCACGCCGCCGTCGGCATCTCTCCTTTGGACGGGTTTTCCAACCGCATCCAGTGGTCGGGGCGGTCAGTCGTCAGCGTTCGGAAATGTGCGTAAATCGGTAAGTGATCGGAAAATCCGCTTCCTTCTGGCCCCGCCGAAGACCACCGCAAGGGCGCTCCCGCCACATCGGCGTTTACTCCTGCCACTCGGGCCACGCCAAACGAATTATCCTGATACTGCACCCCCACTTCGTCATAAAGTCCGCGCGATACGATCAATTGCATCAACGAGCCCCATTCGCCCCGAAAGGTATCACTCCCTCGTAGCGGTGCGGGCAGTTCGAACCACAGGTTGTAGAGATCCGCCGTGCCCGCTTCCATCGCTCGTTCATCGCCTTGGGCGCGGAGAATGTCATTCACGGCCGTCCGCGCCATGGCCGGATACCGCACCTTCTGGTTATATTGGGAATTCAGGTCGCCTCCGATAATCACGTCTGCCAGCGGATTTGCGGACAGAATCTCATCGAGACGTTGCCGCAACACTTGGGCGTTTTGAATGCGAACTTGTTCCAGCGCCACGTCGCTGGCACCGGATTTCCAGTGATTGTTGAACACGTACAACGGGTGCCCCTCCACGGCCAATTCGACTTCGACGATGTTGCGGGCCGACTGCACGGGATATTGTCGCACCGCCGTCACCGGAAATTTTGTGAGGGTCACGCACTTGATGGCAGGGCCAGAATTCGACTCGCCCCAAGGAGCCGGGGCATCACTGCCCACGACCGCCGTGTAACCCCGCGCTCCCGCTTCGTCCAAAGCCTTCAATAGCCAGGCCTCGGAGGGCGCATCGCGCCAAGCCTCGGGCAACTCTGCCCCAGCCGCCAACGAAGCCAAACTCACTCCGGACTGGGTCGCTAGAAACCCCTCGAGGTCGAAGGGCTTGGTCCCCGGCGATTGATCGATTTCGATTTCCTGCAACAACACGATATCCGGACCGGCTCCATTGTGAAATTTGGCCAAAATCGATGCAGCATTCCTCACCTTGGTGATGACATGCCGGGCGGTGTAACCCTCTGGCTGATAGTCATCGTAAATCGCCCGACCGTCCGCATCGAACAGGTTTTCCACGTTATACACTGCCACGGTAAACGACTGCGCCGACCACAGCGCGCCGCCACTCAACCAAATCGCCACGCCGGCCAGTAGGTTTCTTAAAATCATGGGAGCAACCTAGGAGGAGCCAACATCCGCGCCAGCGCATTTCCGGATATTTAAACGATTTCCCCAGATTCAGACTGGCCTCAAAACCTTCCCCTTTATATCTCAGAACCGTTCGACAGTCGCTTCCCCTTCCACTTCAACCACATCCTCTCGCCGTGCCCCGATTCCGCCTCCTTCGCCTTCTCGGATTAGTTGCCCTCGCCAGCGTGAACTTGGTTCACGCCCAGCTCTCGTTTTCGTTCAATTTTACCGATTCCAACTCGGGATTCAACGACCCCAGCCTCGGCACTCAACGCCAAGCGGCCCTGCAAAAAGCAGCTGAAAACCTCGCCCAATCCATCCCGTTGACCACCCCCGTCACCCTCACCTTCGACGTTAACTCGACCAACGAGGACAACTCCACTTTGGCCAGTGCCAGCAGTGACTACTCGGGCGATGACGTCGGCTTTGCCCCCACCGTGGCGCAGAAAAAAATCCTCACCGGCACCGACGCCAACGGAGCCGCCGCCGATGGTGAGATCGAATGGAATTTCTTTCATGACTGGGATCTGGACGACAGCGTCTCTTCACAGTCCTACGATTTCATCAGCACCGCCATGCACGAGATCCTGCACGCGATCGGCTTCACCAGTGCGGTCGCCAACGACTCCGCCGGGGGCGGCAACTTCGTGGTCGATCCCGGACAACCCAATGGCTGGTATACCTTCGACCAGTTCGTCGTAAAACAGGACGGCTCCCCCATCATCAACAGTCAGTATGTGTTTAATCCGGCCGACTTGAGCAAACTCGATGACAACCCTGGCCTGTTCTTTAACGGCACCAATGCCGTCGCGGCCAACGGCGGCAATCCCGTCCCGATCTACACGCCCAATCCTTGGGAAGAAGGCAGCGGCAGTCATACCGACGACAACACCTTTACCGGGTCCAACGCCTTGCTCATGAACGCTGCAACCGAAACCGGTCCGGGGGTGCGCACCCTCAGCGCCATTGAAATTGGCATCCTCAAAGACCTCGGTTTCAACATTTCCTCCGGCAGCGGCAACGGCAACGGCGGCTCCGGCTCGACCGGCTTCGCCTACCTGTCCCACATGTCCGTGCGCAGCACCGCCGGCACGGGCGACAATGCCCTCAACGTCGGCATCGTAGTCGGGGGCAGTGGTTCGAAGAGCATGCTCTTGCGCGTGGTCGGCCCCACCCTCGGCATTCTCGGCGTCCCCGGCACCGTAGCCGATCCGCGCTTGCAACTCTTCCGATCCGAAGGTGGGTCCAACGTCGGCATCAATGACAACGACGACTGGGGCGGTGGCTCCACCCTCACCAATCTCTTTGGCACCCTCGGTGCGTTCCCTCTGCAATCCGACCTCGATGCCGCATTGTTCACCACCCAAACCCCCGGGGTCTATCCGGTGGTGGTGGACACCAAGGGCGCCTCCGGGGTCGTGCTCGTCGAAGGCTACGACACCCAAACTCCAACTGCCGGGGGCGCAAGATTCACCAACGTCTCCGCTCGCAGCCAAGTCGGCACCGG
>CAXBOL010000096.1:0-10362 GCA_963977295.1 uncultured Opitutaceae bacterium | reverse complement strand
TTTGGGGTCACTGATGCCATCTCCGACCCCAAGATCACCCTCTACTCGGGCGACACCGTGATCGAAACCAACGACAATTGGTCCAATACCGGCGGAACCCTCGCGGCCGCCGCCGCCGGAGCTGGGGCCTTTGCTTTGACCAACGGCAGCGCCGATGCCGCGATCATCGTCGACCTCCTCGAGGGTGCCTACACCTTGGTCGTGCAGGGCGATGGCAGCGAATCCGGCACCGCGTTGGTTGAAATTTATCTGATCGACTGAACGCTGCCTCTCACCAACGACCACTACCCTCCTGACGTGCATTCCGTCGATAAAATCATCCGAGTTCCTCGCCTGCTTCTCATCGCGTTATTCGCCACGATGGCAGTCGCGGGGCACGCAGCCGAGGCGGTGCTCGATCTCTCCTTTGGTTGGAATAAATCCGCCATTAACGTGCCCTCCGCTCCGGTCGTTTCCGGAGCGGAGCAAGTGTTGCGCATCACTCGCGTCTCCGGGCTGATTTCCGAAATCGAATTGGTGCGCGCCGACGGCACGAACGTGCAACTCACCGGCCAATACGGATTCTTCGACGCCATTGATCCGGACCGGCATGAGATCCCTCTCCACAGTGTGCCGGCCGGCGACTACGTTGGACTGAACCTGCGCGTAGGCGTTGCCCCCGAGGCGAACCACGCCGACCCCAGTCTTTGGCCCGCGGGGCATGCGCTCAATCCCCTCACCAATGGACTGCATTGGGGCTGGACTGGCGGTTATGTGTTTCTCGCGATCGAAGGCCACTACGGGAACACCCCAGATGCGTCCCTCGACGGTGGATTTTCCTTTCACCTCGCCACGGACGACCTGCAACTCCCCGTCCGATTCACCAAACCGTTTTCGATCCTCGGCGACAGTCGCATCACCTTGCTCTTTGATGTCGCCGATCTCATCGGCACCCTGAAACTTGATCCGGCCGCCGAAACCACGACCACTCACTCCCGAGAAGGCGACACCCTCGCGCCTCGCTTGGCTGCGGCGGTCGGTCCCGCGTTCTGGTTCGGTGCCGCGACAGTCGAGACCCTCCACCCTCCGGCAAATTCGACATTGGGCATGGGTCGTTCGTCATTTACGGAAGCGGCCACGCCGCTTCCGTTTACGGTTCCTGCCGGTTGGCCCCAACCGGCCCTTCCCCACGACAACGCGCCGACCGCCGCCGGCGTCGCCCTTGGCGAGCTACTCTTTCACGATCCGCGCCTTTCGGGCGACGCCACCCAATCTTGCGCGGACTGCCATCGACAGAGTCGCGCCTTGGCCGATGACACCGCGTTCAGCTTGGGGATTCACGGCACCCCAGGGATCCGCAATGCCATGCCCCTGTTCAACCTTGCGTGGAGTCCCGACTTCGCGTGGGACGGTTCCCAACCCCGGATCCGCGACCAAGCGATTGCCGCGCTCACCAACCCGATCGAAATGCACGGTGATCCTGCCACCGTCGTCGCCACCCTCGACCCCGACACCGCCCTCCGCCAATCCTTTGCGGCGGCCTTTGGCGACGATACCATCACGATCGAACGCATCGGTCTCGCCCTCGAACAATTTCTCCTCACCGAGATTTCGGCCGATTCCCGCTTCGATCAAGCCCTGCGTGGCGAGACCACGCTCACCGCACAGGAGCAACGCGGATTCGAGCTCTTCAACGCCGAATTCGACCCCCGTCGCGAACAATTCGGGGCCGACTGCTTTCATTGTCATGGCGGCGGACTCTTCACCGATTTTGGTCAAAAAAACAGCGGCCTCGATCTGGTTTCCGCCGATGCGGGCAGAGCCCTGGTCACCCACGCCGATACCGACGCCGGCAAATTCAAGACGCCTTCCTTGCGCAACATCGCCCTCACCGCCCCCTACATGCATGATGGTCGATTCGACACTCTGGAGGAAGTGATCACGCACTACACTTCCGGCGTGCAACGCGCCCCGCAACTCGATCCAAACCTCGCCAAACACCCCGGCCATGGCGTGCCGCTTAACGGCGAAGATAAAGCCGCCCTCGTCGCCTTTCTCCGCACCCTCACCGATCCGAAATACGCCTTCAAAGATTCTCTTTAAACGCCAACCTCGAGTCGGGCAGAATTGGGGAAACTCGCGGTCAACACCGCTCCTCCTCCAGATGGAGACTCGGCCGTCAGTCGACCTCCGTGCAGTTCCACCATCATCTTGGCAATCGACAATCCCAGTCCGGTCGACGACTCCCCGGCCGTGGGAATCGCACTCAGCCGATGGTGAGGTTTGAAGATATTGCCCAAGTCTTCGGCGCTGAACCCGGGACCGCGATCGCGCACTTCCAAATACACCAGTTCCCCTCCGGAGACTCGCACCTCAATCGGAGATCCCGGTGGAGAATACTTGATCGCATTGTCCACCAGGTTTTCCACCACCTGAGCCAACCGCGCCGTATCCGCATCAATGAGACAGTTCTCTGCATAATCCCCCCTAAAAACCAGATCCTGATTCTTCCGGATCGCCCGCTCCCGCAATTCCTCAACTTGGTCCTGCACCAACTCCGCCAAGTCGGTCGCCTCTAGATTCAGCTCGATGAGCCCGCTCTCCGCGGCGGACGAATCCAAAAGATCCTGCACCAGCTCAAACATTTTGCGACTCTCATGTTTTAATCCGGCAGCTCGACGAACCAGCGCGGCCTGATCCAGTGAAGGGTCTGCCATCGTATCTGCCGTCATCATGATCCCGACGAGCGGATTCTTTAAGTCGTGTGAGACCAGATCGACCAATCGCGATTTCAACCGCGCCGCGTCCTCCGCCGCCTCCCGGGCACGTTGGGTCTCGGCCAATATAAGTCGTTCGGCCCGGGCTTCCGCACGCTGACGACGAATCACGGCGGTCACCGTGATCGCACTGAAAACAATGAGCACCAATAGGCCCAAACGTTGCTGACGAGTCCGCGAGAGTTCCGTCTGATTCAACGCCAAGGTGACCGCTTGCTCCTGCTCCGAGGCCCGTAATTCCGCGATTTCCAGTTGTCGCTTTTCGGCTGCAAACCGCTCCCGCAATTCCGCCACCGTTTTGGCGGTCTCTTCTCCCGTCACCAACACCTTTTCTTGTTCGACCCGCCGTTGATACTTCAACGCCAGTTCGAAGTCACGGTTGGCTTCATACGCATCGGCGAACGACGTATAAATGTTGCCCCACAGCTCATGACTCTTGACCTCGTCCGCCAATCGATCCGCCGTTCGCAGATGCTCCAGGGCTTCCGCCGGTCTCCCCAGTTTGGTGAGCGCATCAGCCACCAGTAAATGAGCTCCGGCAACATGACGAGGCACGCCTAAGTCCTGGCGGATGGCCAACGCTCGAGACTGCAGGTCCAAGGTTTCACTCCACCGACCCAAAACGCTTTCTATTGAAGCTAAATTAATCAGCGCATTGGCCTGCCCGCGGCGATTCCCATTGGCCAAGTGATACGCGAGATTTGCCTCCAACAGCCTCTGCGCTTCGTCATACCGCGTCTGATCACGAAGGATCAAAGCGAGATTGTTTTTGATCTTTGATTCCAGTTCGCGATCCCCCAGCACCCCCGCCAAAGCCAACGCCTCCTGATAATAGTTGGTCGCCTCGGTGAGGAAATTCTGACTACCCGCCAAAATCCCCCGGCTGTTTAAAACTTGAGCGCGCAGCGCATCATCTGGCAACGCTTCGGCCTCACGCTGCACCTGCACATATAATTCGGCCGCTTTGGCATTGTCTCCTAGATTCCAATACACTCGAGCCAGATCGTAGAGCAGACGCACTCTCTCCAAACGGGTTTCGGCCGTCGGCGGCCGAGCCAACCCCGCTTCCGCCACTCGCTGCGATTCTTCATAACGGCTCGACAAACGCAGCGCATAAGCCAATCGCGAGCGGGCCTGTAGCTCATGTAGCAAGCTGCCCGCCTCCTCGGCCAGAACCAGAGCCTCACGCGCCAATTCAATCCCACGGATCGGGTCATTGGGTTCGGCGACTTTCGAAGCCACCATGAGGTGCTCAAAACGATCCGGCAAAGGCAGCGCGTCTCCATCGGCACCGACTGCGGAGGATAACAGAATCATGTTCCCGACCAGCAGACAGAAGAGGGCGTAAGGTAAACGGAGCATTCGATTCAATTGCGTGCTACACTCTCTCTATTTTTTGGGATCCACGAGACCTAGGTTGACGCAAGCTTTGTGCTTTTCAATTGCTCCAACGTATTCCTCGGCCGAAATATTCGCTCAGATGCCTCAAACCAGTGCGCCTCGAATTTTGATTGCGGATGACCATGCGTTAATTCGTGAGGCATTGCCGCTTATAATCCGACCTTCGGTGCCGTTGGCGACGTTTGATTTTGCGAGCAACTCGGCCGAGTTAATGTCCCTCTCTGATCGAGAAACTTGGGATTTGATCATCCTGGATATCGGTATCCCGGGAGACCGTGAATTTAATGCCCTGAAAACACTCCGGGCGCGCTTTGCAGATTTGCCCATTCTCATCCTTTCCATGTTCCCGGAGCAAAAAATGGGGGCGCTTGCTATCGAAGCCGGAGCCACTGGGTATGTGTGCAAGACGGTCGAAAGCGCTGTGATCGCAAAAGCTGTGGTTACGCTGCTGGACGGGCAGAAATGGATCAGTCCTCGAATCCAAAGAAACCTCGCAAAACAAGGCGGCTCCGCTCGCGGGAATTACAATGACTTATCGACCCAGGAGGGCAAAGTTTTGCGACTCCTCGCTCACGGTCATTCCAACAAGCAAATTGCCGTGTTGCTCAAAATATCAGTCTCCTCCGTCGGCACCTATCGGCAACGTATCCTCGATAAGCTGGGGCTCGACTCCACGTCGAAATTGGTGCGCTACGTGATTGAGCACCGACTGATGTGACAGTTGGCGACCGCGTTTGCCCCGACCCAGCCCTCCTTGGTTCAACTTTCAACCGGCTCCTCCTTATCATCAAACCCGGCCCCAACATGAACTACCCCAATCGCCAAGAACTTGAACTCGCTCATCGCGTGCAGGAACGCACGTTCCCCGCTAGAATTCCGACGGTAACGGGCTTCGAAATCTTCGGGCGCACCGTGCCCGCTTCCTTGGGCAACGGAGACTTTTTCGACGCCATCGGCGTCCGGCCTCGGCCCGATAGTCACGGGTTCGTGATCGATCCTCGTGCCACTGTGGAGCACCTGGTGCTGACTCTGGGCGATGCCACCGGGCATGGCATGGGGTCCGCGTTGATGGCCACCGAATTACGGGCGATGCTCCGTGCCAGTATTCGTCTCGGCGTTTACCACCGCGACCTTTGCCAAGTCATCAACGCTCAACTGGTCGAAGACCTCTCCTCCTCTCACTTCATCACGTTATTGATGGGACGCCTGATCGCGGCAAAAAACCAATTCCGCTGGGTAAGTTTCGGCCAAGGGCCTATCTGGTTCTATCGCGCTCGCACCAATTCAATTGAATCCTTCGACTCGCATCACCCCCCTCTGGGAATCTTGCCCGATATCGAGTCCTACACTCCCACCGAAACTCACTTCGAGCCGGGTGACACCTTGCTGGCCGTTTCCGATGGATTCCCCGAAACCATGAACGCGGCCCATCAAATTATCGGAGAAGACATCGTTCGCGAGGTGTTTAAAGCTCACAGTCGGACGGACCCTCAGGTCATTTACGAACAGCTGTGGCAGTGTGTCGAAGCTTATGCCGACGGCATTCCGCAACGCGATGATCGCACATTTCTACTGATCCGACGGCAATGCTGATTAGTGACAGAAGCTTGGGGTGCTGGCAAAATTGCAGTCCTCATCGGGCGGCGGCCGTGAGAGGCCAAAACCATCAATGCCGCGCGCTGCGACAACTCAGTCGTGCCACTTTTTTTCTCCCGCCATAATCGCTATATCGAGATAATCTTCGTCGCGAGGAATGGCACACCCATAGGCCGGAGTGTAGGCACAATACGGGTTATAGGCCTGGTTGAAGTCCAAGGTGTAAACGTGGTCGGGATCGGTCGAAAGTTCGAAATCCAAGTATCTCCCCACTTCGTAGGTGGACTCTCCCGTGGTTCGATCCGTGAACCAAATACTATAATAAAACGTGTCATTGATCGCCATGCGGTAGACCCGGACTTGATACCTGGTGCCCTCCTTGGTGAAGTGCACCGATCCGTAGATGTGCCCCTTTCGTTCTCTACCTTTGGTATCAAAAATCGTCACCGCCTCGGGCTCAGCGTCGACCGTGAGTTTGCTTTCGAAAATCCAATCCAGGCTGGGCTCGAAATAGTGCAACGGCGCGAATTCCACCGGGTGCTTCTCGTAGTTGAAGGGGGACGCGGAATTATCGCGCATATAGGCATCCTTTTCCGCCCGTGCATGCAAAATTTCGTCAATCGGATCAGTCGCACCCAATCCTGGGAGGCAGGCCAAACTCAGCAGCAACATCGTCGTGGAGAGAAGATCCTTTCGCATGAGTGAAATGATGATTGGACGCCGACTGCGTCAATCGCCTTTGAGAACAAAGCCGGATATTCGGAATCGATTTCATGGTGCATCCTAGCCCCAGTCCCGCGGTTGTCCGTTATATTCCACATATGATCCGCGAAGTCACCATCCTCAACGTTCGCCCCGGCACCCAGATAAAATTCGAGCGAGATTTTTCCCGGGCCATTCCCCTGATTCAAAGTATCCCGGGCTACCTTGACCACGAACTCGGTCGCTGCCTGGAAACTCCGCACCGCTACGTGCTTCTCGTGGAGTGGCGGTGTCTTGAAGATCACACCATCGGATTCCGCCAATCCAGCACCTACCTCGAATGGCAGCGGCGGCTTCATCACTATTATGATCCCTTTCCAGTAGTGGAGCTCTCCCAAGCTATCCAGATCGCACCGGAAGTTGATTCGAGTTAATCGCCAAAAAATGCCGCCTTCTGGCCAAAAAAGGCCACGCAGATTTCGCCGCGTAAGACTACCTTCATGACGAACCCCTAATCGCCATGAAAGAAAACCTCGGATCATTCGATATCGGCGCCCGGTTCGTGCTGGGCTGTGTGTTGCTGTTCCTCGGGCTAAACGGGTTGGGCTACTGGGGCCTCCTCGGCCTGATCCCCCTGTTTACCTGCATGATTGGATTCTGCCCGTTGTATTGGCTGCTTCACCTCGACACCGCGAAATGGGAAGAACGTTGGGAGGCGCGACATCCGCACCACCCCATCGATCCTCACCATCTCGGCTGATCTGCGCCAAACTCCCGTGAACGGCCTACCCCAATCACCGCTTGGATTTAGACCAACGTCTGTTGAGAAATAGACTTTAGAGCAACTCGTTCGGCGGTAGGACGTGACCGCTGGGCGCGCCATCAGGATGGAGGAACATAACTCGAACCGGCCCAGCACGCCGCGGACGGCCCCGCGGTCTGTCCCTACCTTTTTAGTCCAAATTGTTCTAGACGTCGGTATCAGCCTTTAACGTCAACTCGCGGAGTCGCCGAGTTGAGCAGCAAGTTATTGAACCGCTCAATATCGCATTCTTACCGGCTTGGTGGCTTTGCGTTAAAATTAGTCTAAAGTAGTCGGGCTGCTGGGATTAGAACTCCGCATGCCCGGGCGTGCGGGCAAACGGGATGACGTCGCGAATGTTAGCCATGCCGGTGACGAACATCAGCATGCGCTCAAACCCCAATCCGAACCCGGAATGTGGCACGCTGCCGTAGCGACGTAAATCGAGATACCAACTGTAGTCGTTCTTGTTGAGACCGTGTCGATCCATGTTGGCCTCGAGCACATCCAGTCGCTCTTCGCGCTGACTTCCTCCCACAATCTCACCGATACCCGGAACCAGCACATCCATCGCCGTCACAGTCTTCCCGTCGTCGTTGAGTCGCATGTAAAACGGCTTAATTTCTTTCGGATAATTGTAGACCGTAACCGGGCCCTTGAAGTGCTCCTCCGCCAGATACCGTTCGTGCTCGGACTGAAGATTATCTCCCCATTGCACCGGGTGCTCCCACTTCTTATCCGCCGCCGTAATGATCTCCACGGCCTCGGTATAACTCACCCGCTGAAACGGTCGTTCCAACACAAACGCGAGTCGCTCAAGCAAGCCTTTGTCCACAAACTTTCCGAAGATTCCGAGATCATCCCCACAATGATCGCACACATCTTTGATGAGGTATTTCACGAATTCCTCCGCCAGGTCCATGTTGCCTTGCAGATCCGTAAACGCCATCTCGGGCTCAATCATCCAAAACTCACTGGCATGCCGCGAGGTGTTGGAATTTTCGGCCCGGAACGTAGGACCAAAGGTGTAAACGTTACCCAACGCGCAGGCGAACACCTCCGCCTCCAATTGACCCGAAACCGTAAGGTAAGTCGGCCGAGCAAAGAAATCCTGCCCGTAATCGATGCTGCCGTCTTCGTTTTTGGGCGGCGACTGCGGATCCAGCGTCGAAACCCGAAACAACTCACCGGCCCCCTCGCAGTCGCTCCCCGTGACAATCGGCGTGTGCACGTAAACAAAACCGCGGTCCTGATAAAACTGGTGGATGGCAAAGGCCAACCGACTCCGAACGCGAAACACCGCGCCAAACAAGTTTGCCCGTGGCCGCAAGTGAGCAATCTCGCGCAGAAACTCCATTGAGTGCCCCTTCTTCTGCAGCGGGTAGGTCGCATCGGCCGCGCCCACCAAGGTCACTTCTTCCGCCGTGACTTCCCAGCTTTGCCCTCCCCCTTTGGATTCCACGAGTTTGCCGCGCACGCTCACGGCCGCACCGGTGGTGAGTTTCTGCACCACCGCCTCGTAGCCGGGAATGGCCGCATCCGCGATGATCTGGAGATTTTTCAAACACGACCCATCGTTGATTTCGACGAACGAAAACGATTTGGCATCACGGCGGGTGCGGACCCAACCGTTAACCAGGATCGAATCCATCGGACCGACCGAATTGAGCGCATTTTTGACGGAGATTGCCTTTAACATGCCCGCAGCAAAACCACCCGGACCCGGTTCGCCAAATCGAATCGCTCGATTCCTTCAACCCGCCAGGTTGCCTGGCTCCTGGCCGCACAAATATAAGACCACCACTTGCGACCCCATCGGCTTTCCGGCACCCTGTGCGCTAAAATCATGGAAAACTTCACCTACCACAACCCTACCCGCCTGCACTTCGGCCGCGGCCAAATTGCCGCTCTTGCCCAAGAAATTCCCGCCCACGCCAAGGTCCTGCTCCTCGCCGGTGGGGGCTCGATCAAATCTAATGGCGTTTACGATCAAGTGAAGACCGCCCTCGGCGATCGCACCGTTTTCGAACACTGGGGCGTGGAGGCCAATCCTGATTTCGATACGTTAATGCCGGCGGTGGAAACCTGCCGGCGCGAAGCAATTGACTGGGTCCTCGCTGTCGGGGGTGGATCCGTGCTCGACGGCGCCAAATTTGTTTGCGCCGCGGTGCCCTACGGAGGCGATCCGTGGCAATTTCTCGTCGACTTCGGTTCATCGGTGAAATCAGCGCTGCCTCTCGGCACCGTGCTGACCTTGCCCGCGACCGGCTCGGAAGCCAACAGCGCCAGCGTAATCAGTCGCCGCGCCATCACCGAGAAACTCTGCTTCATGAGCCCGCATGTTTTCCCGGTGTTTTCCATTCTCGATCCCGAGACCACCTTCACGTTGCCCGCCCGGCAAATTGGCAATGGCATCGGCGACGCCTTCTGCCACGTAATCGAGCAATACCTCACCTACCCGGCAGACGCCGCCGTGCAGGATCAATTTGCCGAATCGATCATGCGAGTGCTGATCACCGAAGGCCCGCAATCCCTCGCGGCGCCCGAGGACTACGAAGCGAGGGCCAACCTCGTTTGGGCCGCCACCATGGCGTTGCAAGGTGTGATCGGCGTTGGCGTGCCGCAAGACTGGTCTAGTCATACGATCGGCCACGAACTCACCGCCCTGTATGACATCGACCACGCCCGCACCCTCGCGATCGTGATGCCTAGTTTGCTCACGGCTCAAATCGGCACGAAACGCGCCAAACTTCTCCAATACGCCGAACGCGTATGGGGCCTCACCGATGGCGACGAGGACGTGCGCATCGCCACCGCCATTGCGCGCACCCGCGATTTCTATGAGTCCATCGGACTCCCCACTCGTTTGTCCGCCTATCAGGTCGACGCGGATGTGGCTGGCCGTGTCGCACAGCGCCTCGCCGCTCGCGGCGTGACCGCCATCGGTGAAAAGGGTGATCTCACGCCGGAACGTATCGAAGCGATTCTTATCGCGGCCGCCTGATCGTCCTCAACACAAGAAATCGCAGTTCTTCACGGAGGTTACTGACGCAAACCGAAGTGTCACCGAACTAGGGGATTAGACCGAGGGGGCTAAATCCCCCG
>CAXBOL010000095.1:0-10380 GCA_963977295.1 uncultured Opitutaceae bacterium | reverse complement strand
ACCGTTGCAACTTGGCGCATTGGTAATTGATCGCCTGTTCCTTTTATGAGTATTCAAGACATTCCTGCCCTGAACGCCTGCCTCAACGGCTTAGCGACCATCCTGATGACTGCTGGGTTTATCTTCATCAAATCCGGCAATCGTGAGGCGCACCGCAAAATGATGCTCTCGGCCGGCACCGTTTCCGCCATTTTCTTGGTGGGATATGTGACGCATAAGGTTCTGGTGCGCGGGGTGCACACGCCATTCGGCGGCGAGGGGCTTATTCGCTCGATCTATTACACCATGTTGATTTCGCACATTTTGTTGGCGATCTCGATAGCCTACTTGGTGCCGCGAACGTTTTGGCTGGCCATCAAGGGAGATTTTGAGCGCCACAAAAAGTGGGCAAAATGGACCTTCCCGATTTGGTATTACGTAAGTGTGACCGGAGTATTGGTCTATTTCTTCCTCTACCGCTGGTGGCCCAGTGCTTAGTTTAGGGAGCGCCGTCAGTCAAAAGTTGATCCCCCAGTCAGCCGGCAGGTTTAACCTCAGGAAACGAAGAAAACCAAGTCGGATTAGACAATGTGGGAGGGGTTTTACAGCCCGACTCGTTATGTGGCGAGGGAGGCTGACGCACCCGCTGTCGGGGTGTAAAATTCCTCCCACCTTTGAAACCGTGGATGCATTGCGGCCTTCTTCGCATCCTCCTCAAGAAACTCTAAATGACTGGATGTTTTTTCAACCATCCCGCAGTGAGGGAGACGCGAATAGACGTCCCTACCGTTCCGCTTGAAGTCCATTTAAGTTATTTATAAAATGAATCTTACGTCCCTAGGCGCAGCGTAAGCGAAGCCATTCTGTTCATTCGTGGTTAAGAACTCCAGTGGCTGCTCCGTTCCAAGTTTCTTCCCGGTTACGCCCCGGCATCCCGGGTCCTGGGCCCCTGTAAGCCCTTATTACTGCGGGTTGATGGGATGAAACTTCGGTTTGCCTCTGTGTCCTCCGTGACGAACTGCAGTTTCATGGTGGGGTCGAAGTCATTGACCTCGATTCCCGGCCTCCTTGACCCAGCGCACAAAAAAAGCCGCCCCACAACGGAGCGGCTCTTCAAAAATCGCTGAAATGGCGCCTACTTGACCACGATCACACCCTTCATGCCGGCCATGAAGTGGGCGGGGAAGCTGCAGAGATAAACATATTCACCGGGAGCAGACGGCACCGTGAAGGTGATGGAATCGCTTTCGCCCGGTCCGAGGAGCTTGGTGTGGGCGATCATTTGATCAACCATCGCCTCCGGGATGTATTCCGACTTGGCTGCGACCATGGCCGCATTGGCAAACGCACCCGCGTTCGCTTCTTTTTTCAAGACCACCAAATTGTGCCCCATGGCCGCTTTCGGCAAGGAACCCGAATTTTTCAACGTAATGGTGAGCTGGGTGCCCGCCGCCGCTTCGATGCGCGTCACATCAAACTTCATGGTATCGTTGGCGATGACGGTGACGGTTTGACCCGCTTCGGCCTTGGGAGCCATGGGCTTTTCCACCTCTTTGACAGTGGCGGCGGTGGGTTTCGCGGTTTCCTTAGCTGCTGCGGTGGCAGGAGAAGAGGATTCTTTTTTGCCACAACCGGTGAGGCCTAAAACGGCAGCCGAAACGAATAAGACGAGGAGCTTGGAAGACTTCATATCCCTCAGAAGCAACGCACCATTCGCACAACCGCCAGTGAATTCGAAAACAGTTTCGACCTATGCGCTTTGCTTCACACCTCAATAAGCGGCTTCATCTTATGCTCCTTTAACCGATATAATGGCTTGAAATGCCTCGATGGTTAGGGACGCTGTCAAGCTTCCCGTGTCCTCTTCCACGGACATTGCTTTATTGATCACATGAGTTCTTCAGATTCCTCCGGCCGGCCCGCTCGTCGTTTTATCACGATGCTAATCGTTGCCCTGCTTCCGCTCATCAGCGGCGGCTGGCTTAGCGGCCCCCAATCCACGTTCGAAACCAAGGGCCCCGTTGCCGCATCGCAACTGCACATTTTTTATGTCACGTTGTGGGTCACCTTGGCAATTTTCGTCGTAGTCGCTGGCGTGCTGGCCTACGCGACCATCAAGTTCAAGGCACGCGACGCAGCCGATGAACACGCGGAGCCGCCGCCCCAAGGCCACGGCAACCCGTTTATCGAGATGGGACTAATCGTCGCCTCGATCCTCGCCCTCGTCATCATCGCGGTGCCTACCCTCAAAGGCATCTGGTATACCCATGATGTCCCCGAAGACGCCGAGAACGCCTACGAGGTGACAGCCGTGGGTTACCAATGGTGGTTCAAATTTGTCTACCCATCAGAAAACGCCGCCCAATCTTTCGGTAGCGAAGCGCCTTTGGTCGTCGCCAATGAGCTGGTGATCCCCGCCGGGCGCCCCGTGCGAGTCAATCTCCGCACGACCGACGTGATCCACTCCTTCTGGGTTCCCAAACTCGCCGGTAAGGTCGACATGATGCCTAATCGTGGCAACAGCCTCTGGTTGCAAGCCGATGAACCGGGTTACTTCTGGGGACAATGCGCGGAGTATTGCGGCGAGTCCCATGCCGTCATGCGTTTCCGGGTCATTGCCTTGAACGAAGAAGATTTTGCGGCCTGGGTCGCAAATCAAACCACTCTCGCCCGCACCGTTACGCCTAATCCGTCAGACGCGCCCAAGGCCGAATTTGCTAGCTACTCCTTTCGCCCCAACCAGCCAGGATGGAGCGAAGAATTTGACGCCGACCCGTTCGGTAAATGGCACGAACAACAGTTTATCGACGAAGCCGCGGAAAACCCGGCCCTTATCGCCGCGGGACGCGAAGCGTTCCAAGCCAACCAATGCGCGGGGTGTCACACCGTCCGCGGCCACGAAGGTGGCGGCGTGGTCGGCCCTGACCTCACTCACGTTGGTGCTCGCACCACCATCGCGGCCGGCTTGCTCGAAAACACCGAAGAAAACCTTTATCGTTGGATCACCGAGCCACAGCACGTGAAACCCGGCAACCTCATGTATCGCTCCCGCGCCGTTGCCCCCGTTGGTGCCGTAACCATGACCGGATACACCCGCCTCGACGCTGAGACCGGTGAAGTCGTCAACAATATCGAGATCACGGCCGACGAGGCCCACGCCCTCGTCGCCTACCTTCACAGTTTAAAATAAACGGCCACCCTACTCTGCCCGCCATGGATCAATCACTGACCAAATCCGAATTCATCGGCCACGAGGAGCATGCTCCCGCGGCCAAACGCTCACTCATCTTCTCCCGACCGGACCATAAAACCGGACTCGTGAGCTGGCTGACCACCGTCGACCACAAACGCATCGGATTCCTCTACGGAATTTCCTCCTTGTTCTTCTTCCTCGTGGGAGGAGCTGAGGCGCTGATGATTCGCCTGCAACTCGCCGTGCCGAACAACACGTTCCTCAGCGCGCAGACTTACAACGAGATGTTCACGATGCACGCGACGACGATGATCTTCCGCGCCGTCATGCCGCTCTCGGCCGCGTTCTTCAATTACATCATGCCGCTACAAATCGGAGCCCGCGACGTGGCATTCCCTCGTCTCAATGGTTTCGCCTTCTGGGTCTTCCTGGCGGGAGCGATTATCCTCAATGTCGGCTTTTTTGTTAAATCCGGACTGCCCGATATCGGCTGGTTCGGTTACGCCCCGCTGACCGCCAAGGCCCTTTCCAGTGAATTTGCCGGCGATATGTCGACTGACCTCTGGGTCCTCGGTCTCCAGGTATTGGGAGTTTCCTCCGTCATCGGCTCGCTGAACTTCATTGTCACGATCATCAACATGCGAGCTCCAGGGCTCACCATGATGCGCCTGCCGGTGTTCACATGGATGACCCTCTTCACCGCATTCCTCATCATTCTCTCCTTTCCCGCCATCACCATCGCGCTGGTTGAGGTCATGATGGACCGCAACTTCGGCACGCACTTCTTCGAGGTCTCCGGCGGCGGTCTTCCAATCCTCTGGCAACACTTGTTCTGGGTCTTCGGTCACCCCGAAGTTTACATTCTGATTCTGCCGGCCATGGGTATCATTTCCGAAATCTTGCCGACCTTCTCGCGCAAACCTTTGTTCGGCTATCCGATCGTGGTGTTCTCCGGCGCGGTCATCGGCTTCCTCGGATTCGGCGTTTGGTCCCACCACATGTTCACCACCGGCTTGGGCACCGTCGCAACCGCGGCCTTCTCCCTGGCTACCATGGCCATCGCGGTTCCCACTGGTGTGAAGATCTTCAACTGGATCGGCACGCTCTGGAAGGGTCACCTGATGATGCGCACTCCCATGATGTTCGCCCTCGGCTTCGTCTGGATGTTCATGATCGGTGGTTTCTCTGGTATCATGCACTCCGCGGCCCCCGCCGACGCACAACAGCAGGACAGCTACTTCGTCGTGGCCCACTTCCACTACGTGCTGATTGGCGGGTCGATTTTCGCGCTCCTCGCGGGAATCCATTATTGGTTCCCCCTCATGTTCGGCCGCAAGGTTTCAGAATTTTGGGGCAAGCTTTCATTCTGGGTAATCTTCGCTGGATTTAACATCACCTTCTTCCCCATGCACTTCTTGGGGCTGAACGGCATGCCTCGCCGAACCTTCACCTACGATGGCAACATGGGATGGACCAACATCAACCTCATCGCGACGGTCGGTGCCTTTATTCTCGGCATCGGTATCGCGGTCTACTTCGCGGTCATGATCTACACCTACTTCAAGGGTGAGAAGGTCAACCGGGATCCATGGGACGGCCGCACGCTGGAGTGGTCGCTGCCCAACCCTCCTCCTGCCCACAATTTTGATGTCACCCCCACGGTGCGCGCTCGCGATGCCTTCTGGGACATGAAGCAAAACAAAAAGCAGACGGCGGAGGACGACGCCAAAACTGCGGCGGCCGATGAAGCCCACGGTGGCGTTCACATGCCGAGCAACTCGTGGTTCCCGATCATCACCGCCTCCGGCATGCTGATCGGCGCTCTCCTGTTCGCTAATCATCATATCCAAGGCGCGATCCTCGGTCTCGCTATTACCTTCGTGGGGGCGTGGATGTGGGCGGTTGAAGGGCCCGGCGGCTACCACCTCCATCCGACCAAGCACAAGAAAACCAAGTCCGACTCCTGATCTGGAAACCATTCATTTTTATCTGACATGAGTTCACACGCCGCCACGGCCGGTCACATTGACCACCACCACGACGCGACTACGACGACCGGTATTCCGAACAAGAAGCTCTTCATGTGGGCATTCTTGGCCTCGGACTGCATGTTCTTCGGCACGCTGATCGCCACCCACCTCGTCTATCGCCTGCACCCGCCGGTCGGCACCCCCGATCCTCGCGATATCTTTTCGATCGAGCTCACCTCGGGATCGACCTTCATTCTGCTGATGTCGTCACTCCTGATGGCGTTGGCCGTGAATTCGATTCAGAAGGGCAACGTGCAGACGACCCGCAAGATGCTGCTCGGCACGATCGTCTTCGGCCTGATCTTCCTCGGTGGTCAGGTTTACGAATTCAATCACTTCGTGAAAGTCGGGGGTCTCACTTTGTCGAACAGCGTGTTTGGCAGCACCTTCTACACCTTGACCGGCACCCACGGCACCCACGTGGCCATCGGGGTGCTTTGGTTGGTCCTGATGTATGTTCGCTCGTTCAAACCTGCCGATGAGTCCAACGGCCAAGGCTGGGTCATGAAAGGCGTGCTCCATTTCCTTACTTTTGTGGGATTGGTAGTCCTAGGTATGTATGCAATTCTTGGACTGATCCATGAACTAGAAGCGGGACACTCCGTTGGAAGCTTTTTCAGCCATTCATTTGATCTGCTCCACATCAAGTCCGTCGTGATCAGTTTGCCCGGCTACGCGTTGACCGGCATATGCATCTTCCTACTCGGCCTGCTCGTCGCCTTCGCTCGCACCTCTGGGCGGGTTGACTTTGGCGAGGCCAATGCCATCGACGTCGAATCAATGGGCCTCTACTGGCACTTCGTTGACATCGTTTGGATCGTTATCTTCCCCGTCGTTTACCTTCTAGAATACGTTGTTCTCCCATGAGCGCTGCTGCATCCGCCTCCCACCCGTCCGACGACTCTCACGCCCACGAGGGCAAATTCCACGTCTTCGTTCAACTGGCGATGATTCTCGCGATCATCACCGGCATGGAGCTTCTGGTCATTTACCTCCCGCTGGAGAAATGGCTCGTGATCACCCTGCTCTCCATCATGTCCATCGTGAAGTTCATGGCCGTTATTTTCGTGTTCATGCACCTCAAGTGGGACAAGATGTTCTGCACGATTTTGTTCTTTATCGGCTTAATCTTGGGCAGCGGCACCCTTGTTGCGTTGCTTTTGACTCAATACGTTGAGGCCTCGACGCCGGTCGGTCCCGCTTATGAGGAGTCAGTGTAACACTGCTAAGTAACCCACAACCTTGACGAGGCGGCCCATGGGCCGCCTTTTTTGCGAACGGGCTGGGAGAACTCATCCAGTTCTCTTCCCGCGAATCTCACCAACCATGAACCTCATCGACTGGCGCCATTGGCATAATGAACCGTATCTCATCGGCGGCTTGTTGATTCTGGCATGGGCCTACGCGGTCATCACCGGGCCCCTGCGAAACAAGTTTACTCAGGATACCAGCCCACTCGGCTGGCGAGCGTGGAGCTACTATACATCCCTCGTATTATTCTACTTGGCGGTCGGCTCCCCCTTCGACCAGCTCGGCGAGCGCTTCTTGTTCTCTGCCCACATGGCCCAACATGTCGTCCTGATTTACCCTTGTGCCATTCTTTGGTTGATCGGACTTCCCCCTTGGTTGGTCGATTCGCTGGGTGATCGGCCCATTATCGGTCCTGTCGGTTGGTTCTTCACGCGACCGGTGGTGGCGGGAATCATCTACGTCATGGTGCAAAGTGTTTGGCATATCCCGGCCCTCTATGATCTCGCACTCCAAGATCGGTTTGTGCACGTCACTGAGCACATTACTTTTTTCGGATCTGCACTACTTTTCTGGCATCCTGTTTTAGGTCAGTCCAAGCGCTGGCCGACCCTCAAGTATGGGGGACAAATGCTCTACCTTTTTGCCGTGGCAGTGGGACTCACCCCGTTATTTGTCGCAGTCACGTTCTCCTCCGAGGTGCTTTACCCCACCTATGAATTCGCTCCGCGCATCATTGAGAACTTCAGTCCGATGGATGATCAACTCCTCGCTGGAGCCATCATGAAACTATCCAACGTTTTGGTGACCTTTCTAGCCTTCTGCTACGTATTCCTGCGCTGGTATCGTCAGAGCGAAGCCAAAAATCCGGCCTAGAATAAGCTGGGAGCGCTCTGCCAGACACCTAGTCTGAGCATTCTATGACCTGGGAAATCGCCTTTGTCTTTCTTTTGCTGGTGCTCACGTTGGCCAGCTTCGTGTGGGAGAAATTCCCGCCCGACGTGACCGCGTTGACCCTGTTCGCGGTCTTGATGCTGACGGGACTGTTATCGTCCGAACAGGCGCTTACGGTATTCTCCAACCCAGCCCCCATCACGATTGGGGCCATGTTCGTCTTGAGTGCGGCACTGGTAAAATGCGGTCTTATCGATCGCGTCTCCACCATGGTTCAACGTGCCGGGGTGCTTCCCTACCCGGTGGTGATTATCGTGATGCTGATTGTCGTCGCGACGCTTTCAGCGTTTGTGAACAACACTCCGGTCGTCGTGGTCTTCTTGCCGGTGGTGCTGGGATTGGCTCGCAACATGAAACTGGCGCCGTCCAAACTACTCATACCGTTGTCGTATGCGGCCATCCTCGGGGGCACTTGCACGCTCTTGGGCACTAGCACCAACCTGATCGTCAATGGCATCGCGGTGGCACAGGGGGAACCGGCATTTTCCATGTTTGAGTTGGCCTGGCTCGGGTTACCCACCGTTTTCATTGGCGGTATCTACTTGGCGCTGTTTGGGAAAAAACTGCTCCCCGTCCGAGAAATGCTCACAGACATTCTGAGTGAGGACGAACGACGCGAATACATCACGGAAGCATTCGTCCAGCCCAACTCCCCTATGCTGGGTAAAACGCTCAACGCCTCAGGTCTTAAAAAGGCACGCGGCGTTCGAGTGTTGGAAATTGTGCGCAACGGGGTGGCGGTGAAGATCGATCCCGAGATCACCAAACTCCAATCCGGTGACCGATTGATTCTATCCTGCCGTCCCAGTGGAATCGCTCACGCCCGCTCGGTTGAAGGCATCGATTTGGTGACCGATCTACAACTCGGACTCGAACAAATCGCCGCCCACGAGGGTTCACTGGTCGAAGCGATCGTGACCCCGCAGTCAACTCTGGTCGGGCAAACCGCTCGCGATGGCAACTTTCGCCAAAAATTCCGGATGGTCGTCGTCGCACTCCATCGCAAAGGCCGCAACGTCCGCAACCGGATCGAAACCCTGCCTATCGAGCCCGGCGACGTGTTATTGATGATGGGCACCGATCAGGCTATCGACGGGTTGCGTGGGAGCAACGATCTCGTGCTGTTTGATCGAGACCGGACACCCACTAAGTCCCCGACTTGGAAAATTACTTTTGTGCTCGGGATTATTGGGGCAGTAGTCGCTTCTTCCGCCCTCGGACTCGCTCCGATCGCGACGGCGGCGGTAACCGGATGCGTGGTGCTGCTGCTCAGCGGTATCATGACGTCGAAGGAGGCCTACGGCTCCGTGGAATGGAATCTGATCTTTTTGATTTTTGGTATGCTCGCGATGGGCCTGGCGTTAGAACAAACCGGTGCCGCCGCGTGGTTGGCTGCCAATCTCGTTGAAGCCGTCAATAGTCTCGCCGGTGAGCAGAATCGAGCGCTGATCGCCTTGGCTGCGGTCTACTTCACCACCATGTTGTTCACCGAACTGCTGTCGAACAACGCGATCGCTGCACTCATGGCACCGATTGCCATTCAGGTCTCCAACGAACTCGGGGTCGACGCTCGTCCCTTCATTGTTGCCGTGATGTTCGCAGCCTCCGCCGCATTTTCGACGCCCATCGGTTATCAAACCAACACCTACGTTTACGGCGTAGGCGGCTACCGCTTCACAGATTTCATGAAAATTGGCATCCCGATGAATATCATCTGCTTTGCCAGCGCGATGATTGTGATTCCCATGATCTGGCCCTTCACCTCATAAATATTCCCAATGTGAAAACAGCGCCGCTTGACCGGCGGGATTTCCCGCCGCGTCCTGCACCGTCCAAACTGTCGCGCGTTCGATAAAGAACCGGCGACCCGACTTAGACACCCGAACCCCACGGTAGTCCTCAATAAAACCGTGCTCCGCTACCCGCTCGAACAATCGCAAACGCTCTGCTCGCACTAACGGTTCCGCCGATAACCGGGAGGGGGTCTCCATAAACTCCCTCCACGTCATTTCGAAGAGGGACTGCCCGGCTTGATTTGCGTAGTTGAAGATTGGGTCCGCCTCCGTGCCGTGTGACAGCACCACGAACGGAGCCCGATAAATCGCCCCGCTTTCGCTCCCCTCCTGATCGCCAGTTCGAGAGATTTCCAGCCGCCTCCCGGTCCATCGCCGATAACTCCCGAGCAGCAGATTGATATGGGCCGCATGAAATTGATTGGAGGGATTCGGCTCGTCGCGCATCGGGAACGATTCGAAGCAAATCACGCCTGAATTGGCGATCTCGTTCCCCGTTTAAACCTCGGCCAGTCCGGTTGATTATACCAATAACCGCTTGGATTTGGACTTTAACGCTAAGTCGCGGAGCCGCCGAGTTGATCATCAAGTTATTCAACTGCTGAACTTTACGTCCTTACCTGCTTGGGGGATGCGTTAAAATCAGTCTTATTTAAACGGGATGCTGGTATTTAACCCCCTAAACCAAAGTCCCGGCTCCCGACCGTTTAGGATCAAGAGCCGGGACCGGCTTGGGGTTAGTGACAAGCGTGCGAACACGCTTGAAGCCTTAAAGTTAGAACTTAACCGATCAGATCGTCAACCGAATCGCTCTCCGTGTTCACGTCGGCAAACAGCCAAGTCGACAAATAACGTTCTGAACACGACGGAATAATCGCCACGATGGTCTTACCCGCATTTTCCGAACGCGCGGCCACCTGCAGCGCCGCCCACGTAATCGCCCCTGATGAAATTCCGATCGGGATCCCGTCGAGTTGGGAAACTTCCTTCGAGATCGGCCCCGAATCGTCCTCTTTTACTTGGATAACTTCGTCGTAAATCTCGGTGTTGAGCACGGCCGGCACGAATCCAGCCCCAATTCCCTGCAGCTTGTGTGGTCCAGGGTTGCCCCCCGACAACACCGGCGATCCCGCAGGTTCAACCGCGATCACCTTCATGCTGGGATTTTTGGCCTTCAGGGCCT
>CAXBOL010000094.1:0-10430 GCA_963977295.1 uncultured Opitutaceae bacterium | reverse complement strand
CCGGTCCGCGAACTTCTGCTTGGCCTCCCGCCACAACAATACCTCCAGGACAATCGCAATGAACCCCACCAATCCTCCCAACAAAGTCGCCATTACCCAAACCGGCTCCCGCGCCATCGCCAGCACCTCGGCTCGATCAATTTTTACCACAACCCACCAGCTGCTACCGGATACCTTATCGATGTATGCTAGAACTTTACGTCCTCGGTAATCCAGCCCCTCCACCAGCCCAGATTGCCCTGCCACGGCCATAACCGCCGGCAATTCGAGTTGCGCAACCGAAACCAATTCAGAATCAGACTCACGATCCGGCCGGATGAGTCTTAAACTTTCCCCCTCCAGATGGACGATCAGCAACTCGCCCGACCGGTATTCCCGTCGCCAATCGGCCAAAATCGGAAAGATAATATCCCGCGGATCAATCAACACGACCAGCACCCGAGACTCCGGATTCAATTCCTCCCCGCCTCGACCCACCGTATAGACCGGAATCAGCAACTGATCATTTCCCGATTCCAGAAAATCGCCCATTTGGGACCGTTGCCCCGGCTCAAAAGGACGCATTTTTTGCCTCAAGGATCCCGCATCAATGGGGGATCCGGCCAAACTGATTACGGCATCGGTTTGGCGATCCCATACTTGCAAATCCACAAATTCCCCTGCCGATCGGATGATCGCAAGAATCTGCAACAAGGGCTCAAAATCACTCGGCTGGCCGGCCCGATCCCATTCTTGAAAAACCGAGCTCGCGTTCAACAAATCGAAATGCGCCCCCACGGCCGACTGCTTCTCGAGAATCCACTCCTCGAAACGCCGGACTTTCGCCTCGCCCGTTTCGGTCAGCTCCGATTGGGCGTGAGCCAGGTGACGATTCCGCTCGATCACCCCGTAGCCCCACAGCACCGCGCCCGCGCCCAAAATCAACCAAACCGCCAGCCAGCGATTGACGATCTTACCACCCGACCAAGACCTCGACCGCAGAAATCGGGAAAAAGCAGGGGTGGCTGGCATCAGAGAAGCCTAGGTTGAGAGGCTAAAATTGGCGACGCATTTCTTGGCAAAGCCTCGGACAATTTATTCAGTCGGCAAAACTGTAATCAAGTCCGCGTCACCCGCACGGCTCGCCGCAGATCCCGGTTCACCGTCGCGCAGATTTCACACCGCATTCCGTCACAACCACGGGCCGTGCAGAATTCACGACCGTAAAAAATGATGCGCAAGTGCAGTGCGTTCCATTCTTCGCGCGGAAACAGTCGTTTGAGGTCTTTTTCGACCCGCTGGACCGAAGCCCCGGCCGGGGTCAGTCGCCACCGCTGGGCCAATCGGTGGATGTGGGTATCGACCGGGAACGCGGCCACCCCAAAAGCCTGTGCCATCACCACCGAAGCCGTCTTGTGCCCCACCCCCGGCAACGCTTCCAACGCCTCGAAGGACGCGGGCACTTTCCCGTCGTAGGTCGTCATCAAGATATGCGAAAGCTTCCAAATCGCCTCCGCTTTCCGCGGCGCCAAGCCACACGGCCGCACGATCCCGTTAATTTCCTCGACTGAAAGCCGCACCATCGACTGCGGGGATGACGCTTTGGCGAACAGCGCCGGGGTGATCAAATTGACCCGTTTATCGGTGCACTGCGCCGACAACAAAACCGCAATCAGCAGCGTGTAAGCATCAGTGTGATCAAGCGGGATCGGCGTTTCCGGGTAGAGCTCCGCCAATCGATTCGCGATGAATTCCGTCCGCGCCGCCTTGTTCATGGTCATGCGTCCATTGAGCAGCGCCGGACCCAAAACGGAAGCCTCTGCATATCAAAAATCACCCGGAGCCACCCCGCGCGCCCCGCGCAACGTGGTCAACCCACCCCAATCCGTCACCGGCGGTATCGGTTTCGGTGTCGGTTCCCGCTTTCGTATCCAATTTTGCCGCTTAATTTTGGCTGAGAAACCCTGCACGAAGGCGGCTGAGCCCAAGATCACGCCGTCTGAAAAATAGCGCACCCGATGTCGCAGCACGGAGCTGAGCGGCAACACGCCGTGGGTGGCGATGACTTGTCGAAAATCCGCTTCTTCGAGACTCGCCTTCCCGTCCTTCTTCCCCGCGCCCGATCCAAACAACAGCCGCCGATAACGAGTCAGGCAGTCTTTGGGTCCAAAGATAAACGCGAGACCGCGCATCGCCTTCTCCTTGCCCGCCACGGCTTCGGCATAGCCACAAAAACGATAATTCTTCGGGTCGTCCACTAACCCAGCACGAACCGGATTAAGATCAATGTAGGCCGCAACGGTGCGCAGTGCTCCTGATTTTGATTCCACCAGGACACTTTTGAACCGTTCGGCCCACAAGGTGCCAAAACGGCCGTGCGATCGATTGAACCAGATCGAGAAACGCTGCTTCAGCAACTTCATGAACCCGGAGACGTCGCCCATCTGGGCGAGCTGACGCTGTCGCCACTCCACCGCCTCCGGCCCATTTGTTGCGAGCTGGCTTTTGATGACCTCGAGCCGAGCCGATTGATACTTGGTTGGTCGCGGATAAAGCACCGCATAGCGGCGGATCAACTCCTCGTCGGAAGGCAGTTCACCTCCGACGGTCCGCACCAAGACATGGAAGTGGTTGGATAACAACGCGTAGGTTAAAATCTCCACGCCACAAAAATCCGCCACCTGCCACAACTGTCGCCGTAGGACCTCCTTCGCCGCATCATCAAACAACCGCTCCCCATTCACCGTCCGCGAAATGCAGTGATACACCGCCACCCCCTCCAAAACCTTAACCCGAGCCATTCGCATCCCTCACCCCAACCAAATCCCCCACCCAAAGTCGAGCTTTATACGAACCTGTCCCTTATAAATTCCATCGACCTACATGAACACTTGCGACTATCAAAATCTGCCTAACGCAAGTCACCGAGCTCCTCGCCAGATCGGATTGTGCTACGCTTACCCCAATGGGGTTGGCAAAAGGCTACCACTTGGTCACTGGTTGGACAAAACGCCTGTTCATCAAACGTGCCCCTTTCTGTGCCGAGTTAATTCGACGATCTAAACCGCATCGATGCGCCGACGACGACTAATCACCCTAGCGAATATTAACCCCGCAAAAACTACGGAATACGCGGAAGGTTCTGGAACGGCGGCGCCTGAAACATCCGAAAATTTAAGACCGACCACCAAATCATCGATAGTCTTGTCACCATTACTCGTTCCACTTATGCGGGTTCCGATACTGTCAACCGCAGAAATGGGACCCACTCCGGTGCTAACCACTGAGGCGCTGGAAGAACTCGCAGGATCGATCCATAGAGTGGAATCACCCGTGCTCAAATTAAGGGAGACAACGAGTGAGTAAGTTGAGTCGAGTAATAACTCGGCCCCCCAATCCGTCGTCGTTCCAGAGCTGTGACTCGTCACGCCCAGGGTAAACGTTCCCGCAGTGGACCCGCTTGGTCGGTAGGCGACAAGCCTGCTGTAAAACGTCGATCCCGAATTAAATCCGATGAAATAACCACCATCAGTCGTCGATGAAGGTTGATCGGAGGACAAGGCGTTAAATTTCAGGCTGTAAAAAACGGTTCCCGAGGACTGTTCGGCAAAGGATCGTTCGTTATCACCCGAGAAATTATCATCCAACGATAATGCTCCGGAGACAATGGTTTGACCTCCGGTTCCACTAAATTCGGTCCAAGCTCCACCCGAGACAGAGGCCAGAGAACCATCAGCGTAAGTAAAAGTTTCGTCTACAAGAACTTGGGAATTTCCAATTGAGGCCGCCCCTAGCATCGCAATCAACACTATGACAGTTTTCTTTGGGGAATGATTCATCGGGCAATCATGGTTTAAAACTTTAGCGAGCTTATGCGTTTTCCCAAGCACCTCGCACTCCCTCAGATGGCTAGGCCAGAACACCCCAACACGCAACCTTCTAAAGACCCAAATCAGGAAACAACGCCTCCTAAACAAAAATCTGCATCAGATTAGAATTTCTAACGGTTCAGCATGAAGCCGAACAATCACATCGCCGCAATCGTTTCAATTTGCCGGATGGTGGGCCTCGCCTACCGTCTTTTTTATGTCCGTTTCCGCGACCGCCGCTTCTTCTCTTTCCGACCTCCTTGCGCCCACCGACTCGTTTGCTCGCCGCCATAACGGGCCCGACGTCTCCGAGCAGCAGCAGATGCTGCAGGCCTTGGACCTGCCTTCCCTCGATACCCTCGTCGATATCGCGGTGCCGACTGATATCCGTCGCGGCCCCATGTCGTTACCCGACGCACTGGGCGAACAAGCCGCCCTCGCCGAGCTCCGTGCCATCGCTCAGGAAAACAAGGTCTTTCGCAGCTTCATCGGCCAGGGCTACTATGGCACCGCCACCCCCGCCGTCATCCAGCGCACCATACTCGAAAACCCGGGCTGGTATACCGCCTACACCCCCTACCAGGCCGAGATCGCACAGGGACGTCTCGAAGCCTTGCTCAATTTCCAAACGGTCGTCACCGACCTGACCGGGCTTGCCATCGCCAATGCGTCCATGCTCGACGAGGGCACCGCCGCCGCCGAGGCCATGATGATGGCTCATCGTCTGCGCCGCGGCAAAGGCTCCGTCTTTTTCGTGTCCGAACGGAGTCATCCCCAAACTATCGACATCGTCCGCACCCGCGCCGAGCCACTCGGGCTTTCGGTCGTAGTCGGCGATCACCTCACCTTTGCCCCCGATGCCGAAACCGTGGGCGTGCTGGTGCAATATCCGGACACCACGGGCGACATTCACGATTTTGAGGCCTTCTTCGCCGCCGCGCATGCCGTCAAAGCCTATACCGTCGTCGCCACCGACTTACTCGCGCTCACCCTCCTCCGCGCTCCGGGCGAATTTGGCGCCGACATCGCAGTCGGATCCGCGCAACGCTTCGGCGTGCCGCTCGGGTTTGGGGGGCCACACGCCGGATTCCTCGCGACGACCGATGACTTTAAACGCCAGATGCCCGGCCGGCTCGTCGGCGTCTCCAAAGACGCCCAAGGCAAACCCGCTATGCGTCTCGCCCTCGGCACGCGGGAGCAACACATCCGCCGCGACAAGGCCACATCCAATATCTGCACCGCTCAAGTGCTTCTCGCCGTGATGGCGTCGATGTATGCCGTTTACCACGGCCCAGAGGGTCTACGCCGCATTGCCCGCCGCACGAAGCTGCTCACGGAACTCCTCGCCGCAGGGCTAAGCGCTGCCGGAGCGACAGTGAACACCGCACCCGTTTTCGGCACCCTGACCATCGGCAATATCTCTGCTGGGCGCGTGCACGCCGCCGCTCAGGCCCGAAAGATCAATCTTCGCGTGATCGACGCCCATCGGGTCGCTGTTTCGTTGGATGAGACAACCACCGTGACCGACGTGCAATCGATCCTCGCATGCTTCAACGAGTCCACTCCACTCCCCGAAACCGCGGCGCTGACTGCCGGTATCGAGTTGCCTCCGCCATTCGCCCGCCAGTCCGATTTCCTGACCCACGCGGTGTTCAACAGCCACCACACCGAGCACGAGTTGCTCCGCTACATCAAACAACTCGAAGCCAAGGATCTTTCGCTCTGCCATTCGATGATTTCCCTCGGTTCGTGCACCATGAAACTCAACGCCGCCAGCGAGATGTTTCCCGTGTCGTGGCCAGAGTTTGGTCACATCCACCCGTTCGCTCCCACCGAGCAAACTCGCGGTTCATGCAACTGGAGACGTGGCTCGCCGAGATCACCGGGTTTGCGGCCGTCTCGCTGCAGCCCAACGCTGGCTCGCAAGGCGAATACGCCGGACTCCTCGCCATCCGGGCCTACCATGCTGCGCGCGGCGACTCGCACCGCACCGTTTGCCTCATTCCCACCAGCGCCCACGGCACCAATCCGGCCAGCGCGGTCATGGGAGGAATGACCGTCGTGCCGATTACGTGTGACGACCAAGGCAACATCGATCTCGACGACTTGCGCGCCAAAATCGCCATGCACGCCGCTAACCTCGGCGCACTCATGATCACCTACCCTTCCACCCACGGCGTATTTGAATCTACCATACGCGAGATCTGCCAACTGGTGCACGACGCGGGCGGACAGGTTTACATGGACGGTGCCAACATGAACGCGCAGGTCGGACTGACCTCACCAGGCTTCATCGGCGCCGATGTGTGCCACCTCAATCTGCACAAGACGTTCTGTATTCCACATGGAGGAGGCGGTCCCGGAGTGGGTCCGATTGGCGTCGCGGCTCACCTCGCGCCTCATCTGCCCGGCCACGTTTTCCTCGGCGATACTTCCGGTCGCGTCGGCGCCGTATCCGCGGCCCCTTACGGCTCAGCCAGCATCCTCGTCATCTCCTGGATGTATATCCGCATGATGGGCACCGCCGGACTCACTGAAGCGACGAAGCTCGCCATCCTCAACGCCAACTACGTCGCCAAGCGCCTCGAAAACTATTTCCCCGTGCTCTATCGCGGCAACCAAGGCCTCGTCGCACACGAGTGCATCATCGATCTCCGCGATTGGAAACCACACGGGATTGAGGTGGAAGACGCCGCCAAACGGCTCATGGACTACGGATTCCACGCCCCCACCATGAGCTGGCCGGTCGCAGGGACCTTTATGATCGAGCCGACCGAAAGTGAATCGCTCGCCGAGCTCGATAGGTTCTGCGACGCCCTCATCGCCATCCACGGCGAAATGCAGGCGGTCGCGCAGGGTGAGTCGGACGCGCAAAACAATCCGTTAAAAAACTCCCCGCACACCGCGCAAGAAATTGCCGGCGCGGAGTGGCCCCATCCCTACTCCCGCAACACCGCCGCCTTCCCTTCGACCTGGACGCGCCAAACCAAGTTCTGGCCCTCCGTCGGCCGCGTGGACAATGTCTATGGCGATCGCAACCTCGTCTGTTCCTGCGTCGGCATGGCCGCCTACACAGAATCTTAATCTCTCCTCGGCACCCAACCTGCTGACTCGCGTTTCCCTTCCACTGACCACCGCCGCCACGACCAAGATTATGCGCCTCATTCGCCACCTCACGCCCGCCGGCCCTGCTTGGGCCACCCTCACTTCCGACGGCGCCACTCGGGCGATCAGTGGAGACTTGTTTGGCGAGTATCACGCCACCGAAACTCCCGTCGTCCCGACCAAAGTATTAGCGCCCGTAGTGCCCACCAACATCATCGGTATCGGACTCAACTACCGCCAACACGCCGCGGAGGGCGCCAAGAAAGTCCCCGAGCGGCCCATGTGGTTCATGAAGACGAGCAACGCTTTACAAAACCCCAGCGACCCCATCGTTCTGCCGGCCTCCAGTGCGAAGGTCGACTACGAGGGCGAACTCGCGATCGTGCTGGGTCGCGACACCCTGAACGCGACCCACGAAAATGCCATTGATCATGTGCTCGGCTACACCATCGCGACCGACGTTTCCGCCCGCGATTGGCAATTCGAACTCGGCGGCGGACAGTTCAACCATGCGAAGAGCTTTGATACGTTTTGCCCGCTCGGACCGATTTTGGTCACCCCTGAATCTTTGCCCAATCCCAACGCGTGCCGGTTGATCACGAAGATCAACGGCGAGGTCCGCCAAGACGGCACCACCGCCGATATGGTGTTTGATGTGCCCACGCTGATTTCCTTTCTCAGCACCGATCGCACCCTGCCCGCGGGGACCGTGATTTTGACCGGGACACCTTCCGGAGTCGGCTACGCTCGCCAACCTCCCCTCTGGCTCCAAGCCGGGGATACGGTGGAGGTCGAGATCGAAGGCATCGGCACCCTCGCCAATCCCGTCGTGGCTTCACTCGCGGCCTCCTAGGCGCTCAAGGTCAGCTGAGTTCAAAGATACTCACATTCGATCCAAAAGGGCCACGAGAGTATTTAGGTTACGAATACGTGACGCTAAATTCCATAAGTCTCTAATGTAGATCTTTTTAAAAGGCTATTAGATTCTTAGCGTTGAGGCGGACCTACTAGTAGATTGGCTCCGCTAACAAGTTATTCACACGCGCGGGGAACGGGTTCGGCCCGACTAGGTCTGATACTATCAGCTTGAAGCAATCAGATTTTACAGGAGGAAACAGAGGAGACAAATAAGTTCATAAATACCTTTGATCCATCTACTTATTTATTTTCTCTCACTTCGTTGGATGGTCCATTAGCTAAGGAACATTAGTCTCAGTAGATCCTGTAATTTGAAGCCTCTCTTGTGATTCGCATTTCTACTTAGGCCCCTAACTATTTGCGCAATTTGATAAATTTCAGGAAACATTAGCGCGATGAAGCCGTCTCACTCTTTGTTATGAAAACTAACAGATTATCATCTTGGAAAACCCTTCTCTTCGCGTTGATCGCCTTACCTCTCAGCGCCGCGAAACCAGTGGACGCCCCTCGCCTCCAAGTCAGAGTCGAGACTCCCACCGTGTTCGACATCGTCCAAGAAAGCGATGTCACCGACGCCCTGCTCGCACAAATGGATACCGCCTTCCGCCGGGCCGGATTCGAAGGACGCATTGCTGAAATCGATCGCGTCAGTGACATGAAGGCCGACATTCCCCTCCTCACCGTGCGTTTAACCAATTGGGAACGACGCGTGTCGGGATTCGTTGAATGCCGGTTCACCGCGAACCTCACCAGCATGGACGGCAGCGTCGTGAACCTAGGCGCCTTCAATGGCACTGCCATGAGTTGGGGTCGCTCGGATCGATTCACGCTTTCCCGCGCGTTCGAAGATGCGGCCATCGATGCCATGCGCACGCTCTACAAGGAGGTGAAAGCCCTCGACACCACCCACGCAGACGAGGTCGCCACCCGATAATGAGGAGAAAATTGCCTTCTAAACCGGGGATCCCGATTACGCCGCCGCAAATCCACTAGGCGCCCTCTCCGCGAGGGCGTCTTTTTTTGGCTCGGCCGTTCCGTGCCTCAAAATCCCCAAGCGGCGGCCACCTCCGGCAGTCCCGGAAAAATGTCCGTCCCTCTCGCGGCCCGCAATTCGGCTTCGCTGTGCGTGCCGGTGGTCACCCCCACAAACCCCATGCCGGCAGTCAGGGCCGCCTGCACATCGAAGGGTGAATCTCCCACCAAGCAGGTTTCCGCCGCCTGCACCCCCAACCGCGCCAGCGCCCATTCAGTGAATTCGAGTTCGGGTTTTAACCATGCCGTATCGCCCGCGCCCACGACATCAGCCAGTAAGTGATCGATCTTGAGGTGCGCACAAATTCGCCGTCCCGACGGTCCGTGCTTGTTGGTGAAAACCGAAGCCGTCACGCCCGAGCTCTTCAATCCCTCGAGTAGCTCCCGACCTCCCGGCATCAGGGTTACATCGTCCAACATCGTCGCATCCCAATAGGGACGATAAATCGCCAGCGCTTCGTCGATCCGCTCCGCCGGCACAAATCTTCCCATCGCTCGCGGCAACCCGCCCCCGATCGCTCCCCTCACTTGTTCATAGGTTGGAGCAGGCAACCCGAGTTGGGGCAACGTATGGGCGTAACAACGGTGGATCGCGGGCAGGTGCTCGATCAGCGTGCCATCGAGATCAAAAAGGACGGTGCGAAAACGCATATATCGCCACCTTCATGGCCCAAAGCGCTCTCTCGCAAGAAATTTGGCTTTGCGACCCGGCGACGGAATGTCGAATCTCGCGGGAATGCTTGCTTCCATCGACAATTCGCCACCCACGGCCGACCTGCACGTCGAAGCAGGTGACCTGCGGATCGAACTCGCCGGACGATGGCGTATCACGGGCCCAACCCCCAAATGGAACGCATTGATCAAAGGTCACCCTCCTGGCCGAATCACTTTCGAAGTCGATCGATTAACCGGTTGGGATAGTTCGCTGGTCTTGTTCATTTCAGAGGCCTCAAATTGGGCGCGCGTTGAAGGGGTTTTTTGCAATCTGAAAGCCCTCCCGCCCGCCGTGCGCGATTTGGTTGCCCAACTTGAGGACAAGACGCAGCACCCACTCCCCTCCGGACGCGCGACCGACTTCCTCACCTTGGTCGGTTTGGCCGCGGTCGATTGCAGCCACAAAGCCCGCGACTATTCCCACTTCGTCGGAGAATGTGTGTTGAGTTCACTCTACCTCATGCGCCATCCGCTGAAATTCCGCTGGCGAGACAGTCTGACCGAAATGCAACGCTGCGGGGCGATGGCCCTCCCCATCACGGGTCTGATCGCGTTACTGGTCGGCGTCATTCTCGCCTATTCGGGAGCCATTATTCTGCGCCCATTCGGTGGCGACATCTGGGTGGCCGACTTGGTCGGGGTAACGATGACCCGTGAAATGGGGGCGATGATGACGGCGATCGTGATCGCCGGCCGCACCGGAGCTTCGTTTGCCGCCGAGATTGGCAACATGCGGGCCAACGAAGAAATCGACGCCCTTGAGACACTGGGAATTCGCCCCGTCAACTTTCTGGTCATTCCGCGCATCGTAGC
>CAXBOL010000093.1:0-10463 GCA_963977295.1 uncultured Opitutaceae bacterium | reverse complement strand
AAGGACTGGCGCTGGTGCGCTCAGGAGGGTCGCCGCCGCGAATGGCCTTATGCGCTGGCCGTGCGAGTCGCCCAACGGCTCGGCAAACGGGACGGTTATCACGCCGGTTGGAAACACTACCAAAGGGATGCATCATGAAAATACTCGTCGTTTCCAACCTTTACCCGCCTCATTCGATTGGTGGCTATGAGGAACGCTGCCTTGCCGTCACCGAGGGTCTGAAGTCGCGCGGCCACGAGGTCTGTGTGCTGACCTCACACCACGGACTTCCCGGCCCGACTGTCGACGAACAAGGCATTCGCCGTGAGCTGCGCGTGCACGGGTTCTTTGGTCACCCGTGGTTGTCGATGGGCCAACTCTACCAGCTGGAAAAACACAACCACGCCGTCCTCAAGGCCGCCATTACCGACTTTAAGCCCGACGTCGTGCACGTCTGGAATCTCGGCGGTATCAGCAAGACATTGATCCTCACCCTGCGTGACCTCGGCATCCCCACGGTCTACGATATCTCCGACCACTGGATCGCTCAAAGCCTGCGGGCCGACGTCTGGATGCGGTGGTGGAATGGACTCACGCACTCGGGCATCGCCACGTTCGCCAGCAAAGTCTTACGCGCCTTCGGGGCCAAGTCGTGGATGCAATCCCGCGCCCCTTTTGCGAGGTGGGAAGAGATTCAATTTCCGCGCATTTATTTCTGCAGTGCCCGCCTCAAGGAAATTACCCAAGAATCAGGCTGGCCCGTTGCCCACGGGGCCGTGATCCATTGCGGGGTCCCCACCCAGGCGTTCACCCAGCGATCCGCCTCCGATCGTTTCACCAAGCTCCTCTACGTCGGTCGCCTCCACGACGACAAGGACCCCCTCACGGCGGTGCAAGCCCTGGGCCATCTCGCCAAGGCCGGCAACCACCACCTCACCCTCGATCTCTATGGTCGGGGCAACGATGACTACGTCCATCAGGTCAAAACGGCAGCTGCCCAAATGGGGATTGCTGAACGGGTCCAGTTTCTCTCCACCGATGCCGCCGGCATGCGATGCGTTTACGCCGAATACGACGCATTGCTGTTCACCTCCGCCTGGGAGGAACCCTTTGCCCTCACTCCGCTCGAAGCTATGGCGGCGCACTTACCGGTCATCAGCACCCTTCTGGGCGGTTCGGCTGAACTCGTGCGCGAGGGCGAAAACGCCCTGCAATTTGCCGCACGTGATCCTGTCGACTTGGCCCGGGCGATTAACCGCCTCGCCGGGGATCCCGACCTGCGAAAATCCATGGTCGAAACGGCCGGACGCGAAGTCGTTGACCGCTACGATATCGCGGTGATTGTCGGCCAGATCGAAGCGTATTTGCAGGAAACACTCCACCTCCATGGCCACCCGTGATTGGCAGCGCCATTTCTGGCGTAACACCGGCACCAACTACTTGCGCACCATCCTGCGCCTCGGCTCCGGCCTGATTCTTTTTCGCCTCACGTTCCAATACCTTTCGACCGAAGAATTCGGGTTCTACTCCCTCCTCTGGTCACTCTTTGGCTACACCATCCTGCTCGATTTCGGGCTCGGTTTCACCGCCCAGAAAGCCGTGGCCGAACACTCCGCCAACGGGAAGACCGATCAACTCAATCAACTGCTGGCGACCATCTTCTGGTCGTTCGCCGTCGCTGGCACCGTGTTCATGTCAGTCTTTCTGGCTGGCCGACCGCTGTTTCTCGAATGGACCCACGTCTCCCCGGAACACTGGGCTACTTTCGGCCATGCCTACATTATCTTTTTCTGCGCCATGGGCGTGGCGTTTCCGATGGGGATTTTCCCCGAAATGCTCCGCGGTCTGCAACGCATCGATCTCGCCAACTGGCTCACCATCGGATCCACGGTGATCAATTTGGGTCTGCTTTCGTGGGCCCTGCTCCACGGCTGGAGCCTCCCCGCCATCGTGGCGATCAGTGTGCTGACCACGATCGCCCCCAGTGCCTCGGCGTGGTTCATGGTGCGCCCGCGCATTCCCGGCATCAGCCTGCATCCCCGACACTACCGATTCTCCGCCGTGAAGGGTGTGCTGTCGTTCTCGATCGTCGCCTACTTGATCACGTTCACCAACCTGATCATGTCGCGCACCGATCAAGCGGTCATCAGTTTCTCGATCGGTATCGGCTTCATCGCGATCTACCAAGCCGGCTACAAGGTCTCCGAAATGTTCGGCATGTTCTCGGTGCAAATGCAGGACGCGCTCACCCCGGCCGCCGCCCAGATGAATATCCAGAAAGACACCGCCGGGCTCCGCGATCTCCTGATCAAGAGTTCGTCGCTCACGATCCTGCTCACCACCCCGCTCTTCGCCCTCTGCGCGGCCTACCTCACTCCTCTGGTCAAGATTCTCACCGGACTGGAAGAGCTCCCCTACGAAACCTACCTTGTCGGCCAAGCTTTGCTCCTGGCGACCTATAGCTCACTGATCACCAACAGCTGCTCGAAGCGCATCCTGATGATGTGCGGCTGGGAGCGAAAGTTACTCCGTATCAGTATGGTGGATGCAGTGGCTAATCTCGTCTTGAGCCTTATCCTGGTCCATAAGTTCGGCGTGTTCGGAGTGGCCTTGGGCACCATGATTCCCACCGTGCTGATCGGGTGGCTTTGGGTGCTACCCGTCACCGCCAAATTCGCGGAAGCCGGACTGTTTCACTTTATGGCTGAAATCGTGAGCCCAGTCTTCAAACCCATTGCCGCAGGGCTGGCCGTGCTCGCAGGATTAGTCTGGCTCGCTCCTTTTCCCGCTGAAGGCGGCTTCATTGATTGCGTGTGGCGCGGCGCCCTGGTCGTGTTGCCCATCGGTCTACTCGGGTTAAAACAACTCAAATCTCTCCGACCGTCCTGATGTCTTTGCCGGTCGTTCTCATCGTCGATCACGAGTCCGAGGCCCGCAGCATCCTCGAAGCCGGCTTTATCGCAAAAGCCCGCGTGCTGCAGGCGGACTCCATTGCCGAGGCCGAGGAACTACTCCACGCGCATACCGTTTCGGTCCTGATCTGCCGGGATGATTTACCCGGTGAAACCGGCATCATGTTTTTGGCGCGCTACAACGGAATCCACCCTTGGGAGCGCCGCATTCTACTTTGCCCGGAACTCGATTCCGAATTGGCGGTGTTCCTCATCAACGAAGCCCAGGTCTTCCGCTGCGTGACTTTTCCCCTCGAACCCGCCATTCTGATTCAATCCGTGGAAGTCGCCCTGCAGGAATCCCAGCGCATCCAAGTCCTGTTTAATCTGGGCAACGAAAACGAACAATTGCGGCAAAAACTCACGACCGCGACGAACCCCGGATTCAGCGCGACCCAAGTTTCCCAAAGCTGGGTGCGAGCTTTTCCCCGCATGGTGGTGATCATCCTACTGACCTTCGCGGGGGTGCTGGTGCTCGGCACCGTCACGTTACTGCTCCTCTACGTGCTCAAATCCCTACTCGGCATCGACCTGATCCCGGGCGGGCATTTGAAGGACGTGTTGGGCTGATTAAAACGCACCCAGCTCCGGCCAAGCCGCGAGCAACGCCTGCCAATCAATCGGTTGAGCATCCACCGGCGTCAGCATCACCAAAACCGGCTCGTTACCCGAGGCCCCCAGAGAGAGTCGACGCCAAGTCGTGCGCCCCCAATACTCCATGGCCGAACCGAAGGCATGCCGTCCGTCGGTGAACCAATACAACGCCTCCGCCGGTTCTCCTTGCTTCGCCAAAGTTACCCGCCGGGCCTCGCCCCGCTCAATGGGGAACTGGGTGTCGTCGAGCACTTCCCACCCCGCACCGCGAAAACAAAACAGAGGGTCGTGCACCGCGTGCCGGTTTCCCGTGCCATCGATGATCGTGAGCACCACCTTTTGACCACGCACTTGCGCGTATCGTTTCAACACCGTGGCCCCCGTGAAAATGTTCTGCTCCACCTGACTCACGGCCACGTTTTCCGAGGCAAACATCAACCCGCGCAACGGCAAGGCTTCCAGTCGATCGCTCGCGTCGGCCAACGGATAAAATTGCCATGCCGCTCCCGCCGCCACCGCGACGACAATACTTCCCCACAAAAGGCCCATTTTTACCGATGTTTTCATGATTCTACCTTTGGTTGAGTGCGGGTCCGTGCCCACCACATCCCGAGTCCACCAAACAATCCCAACCAGCCCACTCGCAGCAGACACGCAAAATCTGACGCCACCAAGTGAGCCATCCCCCATCCCAGCGCCGGCCACCAGGCCATGCCGCTGAAGCCGATGGCAAAAGCCAGTTTCTTGTTGGGCGCAAACGACATCCCCCAGACCACCACGGCCAAGTGCCGCGCCAGATTCAAATCTCCGACCAAACTCACCACCCCGAGCCCCACGGCCACAATCAAGCCACTCACGCGGGGCACCGACTTCGCCTTGGTCATCCCCCAAATCAAAAGAATCCACGCCAGTGCAATCCACCCCGCTCCCTGATCGTAAGGCGAGTGATTCCACGCCCAGCGCAAATCGGAGCTCATCATTCCGAGACCGAGGCCAACCACCGCGCCCGCCAGCCGTCGTTGCGTCGACTCGGTCATGCGATGGATCCCGTCGTAGGGCGGCGCCCCATGAAATTAAACACCGTGGAACACAGCATGAACATCACCATCAACACGCCCCAGCCGCCCCAGCTATGAAACCAGCCCATGGCGGCATCAGACCCGAACGTCAGCCCCGTGACTCCCAGCGTCACGATGCGCAATAGATTCGCCACCCAAGCCAGTAGCGGGAGCAATCCCATGCCCAACCAAAATTTCCACCCCGGCAAAACCCCGAGGGCCAACACTGTTCCGGCGACCAACATCGCCTGCAGCGCATGCAAACCCGAGCACGCCGCGTCGACCGCCAAGGGCAATCCTTGCACGTTCAAAAATGTGCCATCACGGGTCACCGCCAAACCCGCGACTTCAAATAGCCCTCCCGCGGCCCAAGCCCCCGAATAACGGAACCACCAGCCGATCGCCTGCCCTTCGATGCCCAGCCAAGGGAAACCCAAAACCAGCAACATCAGTGGCCGCCACTTTGTGGTCGGAGTATCCACCTCCGTTTCGCTGACCATCCAGCCCCGCCACAAACTGACCCACCCCACCGCCAAAACCAACGTGCTGTCCACCGCCACGCCGAGCACAAGGAGTAACACCCCGGCGATGAACGGCCCTTGCGCCCACTTCGGTCCTTCCGCCCGCCAACGCCACGGTCGGGTAAACCAGTAGTAGAGCGGAAACGCCGCCAAGGCGGGCAACAAGTCGGAGGTCGATTCCCCCAACGGCACCCGCGTCCAAATCCCGTAACCGAGGGCGGCGAAACCGACCAAAAACGCGATACGGCGTCCGCTCACGGGGTGGCTCCTTGCGCCGCGGCCGCTTCGGCTTGCGCGATCGCCTCGAGGTTTCCTCGCAGTTCCAATTCACCCGGAAATCGGACCAGCAGGTCTTCGGTGAGGGTGCGCGCTTCAACCCAATTTCCGGCCGCAAAGGCGCGCCGAGCCAAAAACATGCCCGCTTCCAATGAGTCCACTCCGAGCGCCGTGTAGAGTCTGACCGCCTCTTCTTCCTGCCCGCTCAGCAACGCCGTGCGCGCCAGCAACTCCCGCCCCGAAATACTCTGGGCCAGTTCGGCCTGTCCCGTCGCCCAGCGTTTCGCCTCGGACCATTGTTCGAGCTCCAAAGCGCGCAAGGTCAACAACCAGGCGGCCCGATAACCCACCCCGCCGGGCAACGTGGCCAAGTCAGCCAGACCCGATTCCTCCGCCGACGCGCCGCCCGACCATCTGATCTCGCCCGCTAACAATTGCAGCATCGGAACCTTTGGCGCTGCGGCCAAATACTCCAACGCGATCTCACCCCCACGATTTTGCCGGAGCGCCATGGCCACGCCGTAGTGCACCCAATCCGGCACTGCCGGATCCGCCACGAGCCCATCCGGATCATTCATGGCGAGTGCAGCTTCCGACCAACCGAGACCCAACATGACCGCCGTCCACACGTGCGGGCCTTTGACCAGAGCGTTGGTTTCGGCCGAAAGTCCGTCCGCCGGCCAAGCCCGAAACTCATCGATCAAGGTGTGTGCGACCACGCCGGGAGGGGCGACTGGCATCTCCCCATAAATCGGGGCCAGCTCTTGTATCCGCCAGCGCAACACGCTCCGAATCACCGCCAGGGGCAAAGGTGCGAGGGCATCGGCCGAACTCGTGAATCGATCAATCGCCAATTGCGCTTCCCGCTCTTTCCCCGTGCGCAACAGCTCCAACAAGCGCAACCAACTCACTTCCGGTCTCGTCTCCGCCAACCGCAAAGCCGCCGGGTCCGGAATCACCCCATCGTTCCAGAAGACACCCAACGGCAGGTCACTCAGTCCATTGATGAGGTGAGTCAAACTACCAGTGGGCGGGGCGATCAAGGCATCCCCCGAGGTTTGCCATAGTCGCTCCCAAAACAACACCCGCACCCAGAAAAAATCCGGTGCCGAGGGAGCCACGCCGTCACGCCAGGTTTGCAGCGCCAAGCCAGGCGAACCGTGTCGTCGATAAAATTCGGCCAGTTGATCGCGTCGCACCGGGTCTTCGGGTGCGGCCACGAGCGCTGCGACAAACTCAATCCGTGCATCCTCTATCGCGCCTGCTCGCTCCAAAAGTTGAGCCCGAAAACTCCGCGCGTCCGGGTTCCGCGGATCCGCCTGCACCGCTGCCGTCAACTCAGTCCACGCCTCAGTCGGATTGGCTGCTAGAAACGCCAACCGCAGGCGGCGTCCCACATCCGCCGGTCCGTCGAACTCCACCGAGTGCAACAGCGCCAAAGCTTCGTCCCGCTCGCCTCGTGCCAGGTGTTGATCGACATCGAGAGCCAACCACAGCGACGGGTGTAATTCTCGCCCCCGCCAATCAGCACGCAACCTCGTGGCGTCATCGGTCTGACCCGACGCGTTAAAAGTGCGGATCAACATGAGGCTCACCGATTCCATTTCCCGGACCAGTTCCGGCGACTGCTGCTCCAGCCACACGAGTCGCGCCAAATCGCCGGTTTTTTCACTTATCCTCACGTCCAATTTACGCCAATGAAGCGCCTCTTCAGAGGTCAGCTCCCGTCCAAATGTGCTCCAAAACGCCCTGATCGCACCCCGGGCATCGATCCACTGCCCCGCCGCCATAAGTGTTTCCACTTTCTGCACCGCTCGCTCCCTTTGACTCTCCACCACGCTGGTGCGCCACGCTGAAACCCCTAGCCAAGACGCGGCCACCAGCACGATGATGAAAAGTCCTAAACCCCAACGCATTTTCGACGTCATTGGGGCCCAACTTATAAGCTGGAATCAGACCGTGTCGAGGTTCGGTGATGACCGCCGACGCATCGACCAAAGCACCCACCCCAAGCAGCCCAGCATGATAGCCCAGGTGCCGGGCTCCGGGGTCGAGATCAGGCGTTGCAGATTGATCGATCCGATATCCACCGCGAAAACCAAATCGTTAAAGTCTTTGTCACCGCCGCCGAAGAGATCCTCGAATCCGATAATCAGATACGGGCTGTCCGGCAGCACAAAAGAAACGACGTGATTGATTTGGTCGGGATTACGGGTGGCCGACGCGGAGTAGGACGTCGTGCCACCGTTGGCACCATTCGCGATAAGAAAAAAATCCAAGGTCGTGCCCGCAGAGAATGTGCCCAGGTCGACGAAATCACCAGGCAGCAGCGGGGCGGTCGAGGTCCGACGCGCATTAGCCGCCGGATCGTAGGTCGAAACCGTGCTGGAAGAATCAGGGAAAATCAGTTCCGAACTCTTAGAGATGATAGAGGTTGGAGTGGAGCTACCAGCTGGCAGCGCATTTAACCCCAGCGTGTTTCGATAGCCCGCACCTTCACCGATAAAATACACTCGGGCGGTCGATTCCGTGGCGAGCAACAGCTTCGATGGATCCAGTGAAAACGCCGTTTGATTGTTGAAGCTCAATTTCTCGCCCAACTGCGTGTTCAACAACTGTGTGATGCTGGGTAGGGTCTTCAGAAACGCCTCAGCGTCTCCATCCGATCCGGCCGTCTGCACCTTATCCACGATATCCAAACCAAAAGGACGCGCCGTAGATTGCACCGTCGAATCGGTTTGTGCGGACACCGCGACGGCCATCGACCATAAAACGGTAGCGAGCATCACGAGTTTGGCAGCGCGTTGGGCGGGTTTTGCGCCACTTGAGAGAGAGAACGAAGGGGAGTTCATGCCAATTGTCATATCATGAAGAATGCCAACTCCTCCCTTCTATTCATTATTCACTGATAATCAATGCTATAAAAATCTTAAATTACTCTTTCCGCCTGTCAGGCAGATTACATATATTGCATTTGCAATGCGCTTTAATCGCATTATTCGTGCAAGTGCACGATTCTGTCAGGCCATTTGCTAGCCCGACTTCCCGAAATTGAAGCCAGACACTCTGTCCTATGATTACTGCCACTCCCCCCGCCCGTCGCTAGGGCACTTGCGCCCGGCACGTTCACGCCGCTCCTCCTCAGAATGCTCAAATCCCTTCCGGGCGGCGACCGGATCTCCGGCTCGCTTCTCGCGAAGGGCTGCGCCAAACTTGGAAGCGTAACCCCTGCAAATAAACGACCATCGCCCCCCATCGGACCCATGCCACTAAGGATTCGACGTAAGTCTCGTCGCTAGTTTCGAAACTTCGCGTGCAAATCGCTCTTGGCTCCAGGACTCGTTCGCAGCCGTCATGATGATGTGCGTGCCCGGCGTCGACAATGGGAAGGAGGTCGCCGCCAAATACTCCGTGTAACTTGGAATCAAACGCCCTTGTTGGATGAAAAACTGGCTATACCAGGTCGTTCCATCGGTCATGATCTCCGGAGCCGTTGAAGCCGCGTGTAATTCAATGCCCCGATAACGCATACAAACCTTCAGGGTGTGATGCCGTCCGTCACCAAAAGCCTCATACCAAACCATATCCAAACCAGCGGGTTGATCCCATAATTGAACCTGCCGGGCATTGGCCGCCACGTTCCGGACCATCGCGCCCGAGGGCAGCACCCCCGGGTTGTGCGGCAGCGACGGAAGGACGGAACTCGCAAAAGGCACCAGGAAATACAGACCCAGCACCCCTCGGGCATACCCCGGCCAACCTGAATGCAACTCGGCTTGCTCACTTTCAACTGGAGCCCGCAACGCGCGCCAGACCCACCAAACGGCTCCGACCAACGCCACCGCAGCGACCCAGGGGTTCCAAGCGAGAACTGGCACCGTGCCGGCCAGAGCCATCACTTGAGGAGCGAGGCTCCTCCAGGTGACCCGGTGCACAAACGGGCAAGCCAGTAACCACGGCAGCCACAAAGACTCCATGCGCATGACGGCGATCAATACCGCGGCCAAAAACCAGCCATAGACCATGAGCTGAGCAGGGGGACCTCTTTCGTTTTCACCCGGCGAGCGCGGCAACAATAATGCGAGAGCGCACAAAGACACGACCCAGCCTGCTGGCCCCGCATTCAACGGGGCCAATAACGCCAGCGTTGCGGCAATATGCAGCGCCTCCAGCCAACGTCGCCGCTCCTTGAGGTCCGGCTTCAACGCCGGGGCGGCAAACCACCCCAACACCGGCAGGATCCAAAGAAACCCAAAAAAATAGTGGAGCTGCGGACTTTCGACCGCCGGATATTGCCAGGCTCGATACGCGATCAACGTAAATATCCGGGCCAAATTAGCCGCAAAGGCCAAGGGCACCGCCGACAATAATCGCGCCACCATTCGCCGATCAAACGGCCGATCCCGCCAAGTCCACAAAACCACCGCCAACAACACCGCCAGAATGTTCAACCCCGCACAGTCCCCCGTCCACGGCACCTGCAATCGCCCAATTTCCAGCACGTAGCCTAAATCGATGGCCGACAGGCCGATCAAATTTAGCGCCCCGGTAACCAGAGGTTTGGTCAGGTTGCCCATCAAATCAACGGCGGTGGCCGTCTGCAGCACCCCAAAAACGGCCGCCAGTGCGACAATGGTGCGGCCTACATGCCGGTTTCGGTTCGAATCTGTGCGATCCATGCCATCACTTCGGGTTGAGGGTTCCGTCTCAAGAGTTCCGCCGACCAGTTTTCCCATGCCGCCGCATCGCGGGTCGATGCCGCGGCCAATACGGCGAGCAGGACCGTTTCATCTCCAGTTTCCTTCGGATCCAACTTGGCACAGGCGTCGAGCACCCCGCGATGATCCCCGCGGGCAAATCGCTGCCGCAGCGCCAACTGCTGTTCAACCAACTCGTTCATAACCTCGCGCAACTCGGGAGCCTCCGCCGCCGCCGATTGCCACGCCGCCCAACTCGCTTGCGCCGCCCCCTCCGCCTGCGAAGGAGCGATCAATTTGGCCGCTTCATTTCTCAAGGTCGGTGGCACCCGCCCTCCTTTCAACGCGGCTAAAACCAGAGTCCCCACTTCGCCCCGCCACCCCGCG
>CAXBOL010000092.1:0-10483 GCA_963977295.1 uncultured Opitutaceae bacterium | reverse complement strand
AGAAAACAGCCGTGACCATCTTCGCATCTACAAACACACTGGCATACCCGCGGTCTTTTACAACACCTCGCTCCAACTGGCCGAGACCGTTCGGTCGTTTCCGGAGATGGGCACCTTGACCCAACGCTGCCTGTTGCTGCCAGACTATTTCAACTACCTGCTTTCGGGTCGAATGGCCAACGAGGTCTCGATTGCCAGCACCACCCAACTGCTCGATCTCGAATCAGCCGATTGGTCACCCACGGCCCTCGATCATTTTAACATCCCTTCCCATTGGTTCAAAACTCCGATCAAGGCCTCGACTCGACTCGGTGAAATCACCTCGCTCCCCAATTTGCGCGGCACCGCTGTGGTTGCCGTTCCCGGCCACGACACCGCCTGCGCCTATGAGGCCCTGCCATCACACGATTCCGACGACGATTTGTTCATCAGTTCCGGCACGTGGTCGCTCGTCGGTTTCAAGAGTGATGGTCCGTTAAACTCCCCGGCGGCCCTTGCAGCCGGGGTGTGCAATGAACGCACCGGAGACGGACGGTTCCGTCCGCTGCGCAACATCATTGGACTTTGGTTGTTGGAAGAACTCCTCAAGGCGTTCCCCGATCGTCCCAACAACGATAACGACTGGCGGACGCTCCTAGATGAGGCGAGGGTGCTGCCTGCTCCCGAACAGTTACTCGATGTGACTGATCCCGCGTTTACGAACCCGGTGGATATGAAATCAGTCATCGATGCGCATCTCCGCCAAATCAACGCTCCACTACCCAGCTCACTGGCCGGATACGTCAGATTGATCGCAGACTCCCTTGGACGCGAACATGGTAACGTGCTGAAACAGTTCGCGGATCTTTCCGGCCAAACATTCCAACGTATTCTGATGGTGGGGGGTGGAGCCAAGAATCAGCTACTCTGTCAGGCCACCGCCGACGCGGCGGGTGTCCCCGTCGTCGCTCTACAAGTGGAAGGTAGCGCGCTCGGCAATCTCGGTTCTCAACTCATCGCCTTGGGCGCGCTCAAATCCTTCGCTGACTTTCGGGAAAAGGTCATTCATCCCCTGCCCTCCCGAACGTTTCGGCCCCGCGTCAATTCGACTCCGTAGCTCCACCGTTCCTTTCGCCATGCCGTTGTCCCCTCCTCCATCCGCAGTCGTCATCGTCGGCAGCGGCATCATGTCGGCCACCCTCGCGGTATTGCTCAAGCAACTTGATCCCACCCTTCCCATCACCGTCTTTGAGGCCGCCGAGCAGCTTTCCCCCGAGGCGTCGCACGGCTGGCATAATGCTGGCACCGGCCACGCCGGAATTTGCGAGCTCAGTTACACCCCCAATCAGGAGGCTGATGGCTCCGTCGACGTGACGAAGGCGATCGGTATTTTTCAGGAATTTGAACAATCGCTGCAGTTCTGGGCGACGGCGGTGCGCCGTGGAATCATCGCTGATCCCTCCACCTTCATCCGGCCGGTGCCGCACCTCAGTTTCGTGCGCACGGCGGAGCAAGTCGACTACCTGCGTGCTCGGTTCAATGGCCTTTCCGCTCATCACTTTTTTCGCTCGATGGCCTTCTCGGAAGACCGATCGGAGATCGCGGCCTGGGCACCTCTCTTGGTGGAGTCGCGCGAACCGGAACCTATCGCCGCCACCCGCATGCTGGGGGGCACCGACGTTAATTTTGGGTCACTGGCTCGTCAGCTCTTGGGCTGGTTGGAACAGCAGGATGGCTGCTCGGTGCAACGCGGACAACGGGTGGTGAAACTGGGTCGTCGGGCCGGGGGCGGATGGGACGTCGGCCTCCGTCAGAACCACACGGGCACGCGATCTTCGTGTCACGCCCATTTCGTTTTCGTGGGCGCCGGCGGCGGTAGTATTTTGCTCCTGCAAAAAGCAGGGCTTCCCGAAGCTCGAGGCCTGGGGGGATTCCCCATCGGGGGCCAGTGGCTGGTCTGCGAAAACCCTGAGGTGGTGAATCGCCATCAAGCCAAAGTCTACGGGCAAGCTCTCGGCGCCGCCCCCACCATGGCGGTGCCGCATCTGGATACCCGTATCATCGACGGGCAACGCAAATTGCTTTTCGGCCCGTTCGCGGCCTGGACCACCAAGTTCCTCCATCAAGAGGGTCGGTGGACCGATCTCCCGGCATCGATCAAACCCCACAATCTGGCCACCCTCCTCAAGATCGGCGTCAGCAACCTCGATCTTATCAAATACCTTGTGCAACAGGGCACCCAAAGCATGGCCGACCGCATGGCCGTGCTGCGGGAATTCTATCCCGGCGCAAAGCCAGCGGATTGGAAACTCATCGATGCGGGGATTCGGGTGCAGGCCATCAAAAAAACCGACGGTGAGGCCGGTATCGTGCACTACGGCACGGAGGTCCTCACCAGTGCCGATCGTTCCATGGCCGCCCTGCTCGGCGCGTCGCCCGGCGCGTCGACCTCCGTTCATATCATCCTGCAAACCATCCAAACCTGTTTCCCGCATCTGCTCGCGGGCACGACCGGTCTGACCCGTATCCAAAATCTTATTCCCAGCTACGGTATCGACCTGAGACCCGCCAACCAAGCCGCTTTCTACGCCACCTTGGCCGCCCCCGCCCGCGCGACCTTGGGTTTGACCTAGCCAGCCCCCAAACCCATCTCCAAAATCATGAATTTGTGCGACGCCTTGCAGATTAATCCTCGTAGCATCCACTCATTTTTCGGCCTGCTTGTCACTTTACTGACCGCTCAAGCGGAGCCCGAGAATCCAGTCTACTTCGAGCTTCCCTTGGCGGAATCTGATTCCCTCCGCGTGACCCAAGCCAACGAGCTGAGCGATTACATCCGGCATTTGCAACAGGACGAGTCGAGGTTACAAGATCTCCTCAACCCCGACTATCGTTCACCCGCTGCGTTTACCCGCTCAACCGCAGCCTATCGGCAGGCATTTCAGGAAAGTATCGGCTATCCTCCCCCCGGTTTGCCACCCCGCACGGAGCCCGAATTTACCCTCATCGGCGAAGATAAGATCGGTCGTTATTACCGCGTGCAAATTCCGGTGCTGCCGAACGTGCGGGTGGAGGGCATCTATGTCCTGCCTCAGCTTCGCCGTGGACCGGTGCCGCTCATTCTGGCCCTCCATGGCGGGGGCGGTTCCCCCGAGAAGGCCCTCTTCAACGGCGGCGGAAATTATCACGATATGGTGCGGGGGGCCGTCAAACGCGGTTACGCCGTATTTGCACCCCAGATGCTTTTTCAATCCGCAGGACTGCCTCGCGATATTCGCCAATTGACCGACCGTCGCTTGCGCTTGGTCGGCACGAGTATTACGGCGGTGGAAATCGCCAAACACCGCCGGGGTCTCGACGTGTTGCTGGCTCGACCCGAAATCGATCCCTCCCGCGTTGGCGTCGTGGGACTTTCTTATGGCGGGTTCTATGCGCTGATGACGGCCGCCTTTGAACCCCGCATTAAAGTCGTCGTATCCAGTTGCTATTACGGAGTGCAGGAAGGTCGTTACGCTCAGGACGAACTTTCCGTCCCATCGGATTTCGAATTCTACGACCGCTTCACGCTTTTTCGCGATTCCGACTTGGTCGCGTTGGTTTGCCCGCGGCCTCTGCTTGTCCAAGCAGGCAGTCACGACAAAAGCTCGCATCGGGAACCCGGGCTCACGCTGGCTCCGCAATCAGCCAGCTACTATGATCGGCTCGGCTTATCCGAGCGCTTCGAGCATCTCGTTTTTGAGGGAAAACACGAATTTCATGATGATTCCGCGTGGGCCTTCATCCAAAAGTATCTCTGATCGATTAAGGTGTAGGGGCCCGGAACAACGGGATATTTCCATCCCCATCGGTCTGACCATCAACGCGGATAGGTTCGAGCCCGCACCTTTTGGATCCGCAGCCCTTGGGTATAGGTTTCAACGCCAACTTCTGATTAGTTTCCTAGAGTCTCTCGATGTAGAGGTAATAGGCTGGATGAACTCGGTTGGCTTTGTCGATCAACTGCGCCTCCATATCATATTTCCCGGCCGAAATGGTTGCCGTAAACGTCACCTCCGACTGCCCCGGTTCGATCTTCGCGGTTTCCGCTACATTCGCCACATAGAGGTAGGCTTGGGTGAAATCGGACTTAATACTGGCCGGTAAAATGCGGTCGAGTTCGATGGTCTTGGTCTGAGCTGGAAATGTGTCATTTATCGCCAGACCGCTTTCCCGCGGAAACCGGCGCAGACTGATCCGGTATTCGCCATCTGCGACAAACTCGATTTTCCACCGCCCCGCAGCAGAATCACCGACCACGGCCCCGACCTGATGCCACGCCTGCCCATGCTTGCCGGTCAGCATATCGTGTGCGGAAATCCGGGTTGGATTCTCGAACGGCGACCCCACCTTGATGTAGGCATACCGTTGATCAACTCCTTCGTCCATGAACGATTGCCACCAACGCTCATAACCTTCAGCCAGTCGCGCCGCCACTTCGGGGTGCTGGCCGATCACATTTTTGGTCTGAGCGAGGTCGAGATTCACATTATACAACTCGTCTCCATTAACCAGCCGCCAATCTTGATCCATCACCACATAATTACGATATTTCACCAGATTCTGCAGCCTTTGCGTATCCATCTGTAATATACGGTTGGGCCAGTCGGCCTTTCTGTCCCACAAGAGTCGATTGAAACTGATCCCATCCAACGGTTTTACGGGTGTAAATTTCAAGTCCAGTAACTCAACCAAAGTGGGGAGCACGTCGTAATGCGACACGAGGCGGTCCACATCCCATCCGCCACCAAGCCCTCCTGCGGGCCACCGCAGAAAAAAGGGCACCCGGTGACCGCCCTCATACACACTGCCTTTACTTCCCCTGAGCCCGCCATCGTAAATTCGATTACCTCCGGCCGTGCCGTTGTCGGTCGTAAAAATGAAGATGGTGTTATCCCGCAGATTCAACTGCTGCAGCTTTTCTTCCAAGCGACTGACGTTGTCGTCAATGTTGCTGATCATCCCGTAGAACCGTTGAAATTGCTCCGGCAATTCCGGGACATTCTGGTATTTTTTGAGGTAAGCCTCGGGCACATTGTAAGGGGCATGCGGCGCGTTCGTCGCGATGTAACAGAAGAAGGGCTTGTCCTGGTTTTCATCGATAAAGCGCATGGCTTCATCAAAAAATACATCCGTGCAGTAGCCTTGATACTGCTGTAATTCGCCGTTGTGCCAATAGGTGTCGTCGAAGTAGTCATTTCCCCAGTAGTCAGGTCCTTGGGTGATGCCGCCTCCCCCGTGGCGAACGACTTCGTGGAATCCCCGGTCTTCCGGCCGAAACGGATAGTTGTCGCCGAGATGCCACTTACCAAACATACCGTTGGTGTATCCATTTTCTGCTAACACTTGCGGCAGCAATCGTTCATCTTCGAAAAGCAGCGAGCGTCCCGTGATCGTGTGGTAGACATTGAGTCGATTGGTGTGCCGCCCGGTCATCAACGAGCCCCGACTTGGGGCGCACGTGGTCGAGACGTGATAATTGGTGAAGCGAATGGACTCGTCGTGCAGTTTATCCAGATGGGGCGTCTGGATGATCGGGTTTCCGCGCGAACCGAGATCGCCATACCCTTGGTCATCGGTGATGACGACAATGATATTGGGCTGTTTTTTGTCCGCGTGATTCGACGAGGCCGCCGCTAACCGACTTGATGCGGACGACCAGGCCACCCAAACGAAAATACCCGATAGAATGAGATGCTTCATGGTTAAACTAGTTGTGATGCGGCTGAATGTTTTCGTCAGTGGTGAGGTTAAAGATGATCGCTGAAAAATTGCACGGTTCGTGCGATAATCACTTCTCTCGATGGCTCGATTTTACCGCCCGCTTCTCGCCAATTGTGGCCAGCGTGTTTGATAATCATGATTTCAACGGGAGCCTTCAATTCGCGGGCTCTATTTTGCATGGCGTAGGCGTGCTTGACCGGGATCGTCGTGTCGCTGTCCCCCTGAATCATGAACAACGGGGGACTGTCTTTGGTCAGGTAATTGATCGGGCTCATCTCCCGATAAAGCGCCAGCTTGTCCCCGGGTTTGGCATCGCGGGTCATGATTCGGGGACCAAAGCGATCCCGAAAATCCGGTCGGTCATCGTGGTTAAAGAGATCCTCATGCTCAAAATCGCAGGGTCCATACCAAGAGACCCCCGCCACCATCTGGTAAGGAACTCCCGCCAGAGTCGGATCACCGGGCAGACTTTGGGGCGAGGCCAAGAGCAAGAGTTGAGCGATTTGCCCCCCGGCTGAATCGCCCATGATAAATACGCGTTGAGGGTCTATGCCCAGAGCGGCACTGTTTTTCGCCAGATAACGAATCGCATCCTTGGTATCGATCACACAATCGCGCATCGCGACATTACCATCCTTTTTCCAAAGTCGATAATCGACCGAGGCCACACCAAATCCTTTTGCCGTCAGCTGTTTGAAGACCACGGCGAAAGAGGCATTCGCCGCTCCCCGCCTGCTCCCTGCCGTCCAACCTCCCCCGTGGGCATAGATCACAATCGGGCTTCGGGCCACCCGGTTGGCGGTTGGATAATAAAGATCCAAAGCCAGGTCGCCTTCGGGAGTTTGCTTGTAGACGACATCGAGTTTTCTTTCGCCACCAGTCTCCAAATAAGTCGGCAAGGCCTTTTTCGGGTTACGGGTTGGGGCGGGCGTCACCTCCGCATCCGTAGCTTCGGTTACAGCTGAAAGCCCCGGTTGGAGGCATAACCACAGCCCGAATATTACGAGGAGGATCTTGGTAAGGTTCATCTGATTTTAATCTTTCGACCGCCGAAGCCAGAAGCGTTCAATGCCAGTCAATCGACGCTGTTTCCTTTTCGATATCGAGTCGAACAGAAGCATGGGCGTAATCACGGGTGTAAGCGTAGCCGGTGCGGACCGCCGGTCCCTTGGGTGCGCCCAATGGGCGGTCAAACTCAGGGGCCCGCTGCAGCCAGAGCTTGCTCTTTTTGGCATCATAACTGTCGGTCAAATCGAAATAACTGTGGCGTTCCGCGCAGATCAAAAACATCGCCAGCATGTAGGTAAAGCGGTCGCCCTGTTCCGTTGGTTTATCTGCTTCAGCATCACCTCGCGGCGCTTCATCGGCATCTTGCAAATTATTACCCAAGCCACACGTAAAGGCGATCAGCGAGCCTTGCTGGGCGGCGTGTTGAATGGCCGCCATCCCCTTGGCCACATAATCCTTTTTGGCCATACCCACCGCTCCCTCAAAGCCTTCAATGTAGGAACCATCCAGTTTTGCGAGCTGGGCCAACCCAGAATCCGGAAATCGAGCTCTTAGCACGTTGGCGACCATCAGTTTTTTTGGCCCCAGCCTCTGCCGGGCATCCTTGATCAGGGTTTCGTATCCCGCCAGCCCGGCGGCTTTCTTCTTCACCCCAATTTCGTTCCGAAGGTAAGCCGGTTCCAATATTTTGACGACACCATCGAGAAACAACCCGTCAATCGCGGGATCAGAGCAAACCTGTTGGGCGTTGGCCAACCACCAGTCGCGCATGGCTGCGTTGGTGAGATCGTAGGCGGGCAGTGTATTGCGCACGAGTTTGGCGTTGCCGTCTTTACCGATCAGAAACGCTCCGGGGATATCCTCCAAGGCGCGGTTCGCCAGGTATCCGCCGTAATGCACGATCACGTTGCGGTAATAGAGAATCTTCGTCGCCGGGTTGATCGCCTTCACGGCCCGGGCCGCCTTGATCGTGCCCGCTTCTGTCGAGCCGGAGTCCTTGCTTCCCGTGGTCTTTTCAAACGTAACGAGCGGAAATGTCGCGAGGTAGCGAATTTCTTCCGCCGTGAACGCCGTATCCTTGCGGATGTGCATGTAGAGCGGAACCGTCTCCCAAGAAAAACTGGGGAATCGCTCGGATGTCGCTAACGTGTCAAGGGCATGAATCGTAGTCAGCGGTGCCAGCAAGGCGCAGGCCAGGAGCAATGGGGGGATTTTCATGGGTCGGATAATTTGAGAACGTCCGTGACCCTGATTCACCCTGAGGGGGCGACGGAACGAAAAACGTGCTGCCGTCGTCATCACCCTCGGCATTATCGATCCGAGACCGATGGTGACGCCGCGGCCGAGAGGAGAGTTAAGGGGTAGCAAGGAACGGAACAGGCGATGATGTTAGTCCGAAACCTCTTTCGTTCGCATCCCTAATTTAAGGGATGCGATGAGGCTGGGGGCGTTGAAAAAATTCGTCGCACTTTGAGTGCGAAACGCAGTTGGGAGAGGAGGATTCGTTGGCGGTGCCGGGGGCTTGATTCTGGATCTTTGCTTAATCGGATCACCCGCGGGGGCAGTCCGTGATACCCCCGAGATCTTCACGTCAGGCTTGGGGGGATTTTCGCTCCGCCGAAAAGACATTTCCCGTCGGTTCGTTCGGCAGCGACTCCTTCCATGCGTCCAACTCGGCGATCAATTGTCGCACCACCTCCGGCCTGGCCTGTTTCAGATCCTCCGTTTCCAACGGGTCCTGCGCGATATCGTAGAGTTCGATGTAACCTGAATCATGACTGGCGAGCAGTTTCCAGTTTTGATGCATCACGGCATAAGAGGCCCAATGAAAAGGCGCCCGGGACGAAGCAGGCCATTTTGACGGAAACTTCCAAAACAGGGGCTTGGCGCGTAGCGGTGCCTCTTGGCCTTTGAGCGCCGCCACCTGACTCACCCCATCCGGGGAGTAGGACGGTGGCAACTCCACGCCCGCGATTTCGCAAAACGTGGGTAGCAGGTCCACCGCCGACAAAAGCGACCGGTCATCGATTTTCCCTGCGGGAATTTTCCCAGGCCATCGCGCGATGAACGGCACATTGATCCCGCCTTGAAATAAAGCCGCTTTGTAGCCTTTTCTTCCCGCCGTGATCCCTTTCGAAGCCGCGATATTCCAGCCTGCACCGGTTGCCGTGTCATAGGACAGTGCTAATTCGACCGCGTTGGCTGCCCGCGCGGGGCCGTTATCAGAACTGAATATCACCAAGGTGTTTTGGGTAATCTTCAGTCTATCCAAAGCCGCCAGGACCTCGCCGATCCGGTCATCGGCATGCGACAACACCGAGGCATAAATCCGGTCGGCATCGCTCTCCATGGCCCGGAAGCGCCATTCGTATTTGGGCACGGTGTGAAAGGGCGTGTGCGGTTCATGTATCCAAAGATTGATGAAAAAGGGGGTTCCGCCCGCCACCGATTTTTCCATGAACGCAATCGCGTGGTCGGCATCTTCATGCACCGGCATTTGTTCTCCGGCACAATTAAAAGCTCCGTATTCGTCGTAACCATACGCACTGGGCAGCGGCGAATCGGGAATCATGTCGTTGGCGAGGTGCCATTTCCCAAAATGCGCCGTCGCGTATCCGCCGGAACGTAGCAATCGGGGCAACGTGGGCGCATTCGGATCCAACCAGTCGGGCATCCCTCGTCTGGCGTTGTCGGGGACCCACGCAAAATGCCCGTCGATTTTATAGCGCGCCGGAAACTGTCCTGTCATCACGGCCGTGCGACTGGGAGAGCATACTCCGCTGGCCACCGTAAAGCGGAGATAGTCCGTCCCTTCCGCCACCAGCCGGTCAATATTGGGGGTTTTGACATACGGGTGTCCGTGGGCGCTCAAATCCCCCCAGCCCCAATCATCGGCAAAAATGAATACGATATTCGGGCGATCCTTGGCATCGTTCCCCATCGCTGACGAAACGGGTGCCAGGCCCAAGATCGCCCATGCTACGAATGCCATAATTTTGGTGATGGCAGGTCTTCCCTGCGTGAACTGTTTGAATACGTTCATATGATTTACCTAGGAACCAACCGAGCATCTCCAATAGAGGGGAGGCGCGGCTAAGCTGAAAGTTGAACGGCGAACCCACAAACCAAAATCGATTCCCGCCCTCCCAGAAGGGTTCTCAGTCTGGTATGCCCGACTCCTGCACCAATTGGCCCCGCCAAGTCCCGATAGTGATCCGCCTTCATGACTCATTCCGCAGGCCGAAATCGAAGGGCGGACAAGCTTGCCTTATCCCGATCGCCTTCGACTAACGAAACCGTGATCGTATGTTTACCGGCCTTGGCAAAAGACATCAGTCCAATTGGATAGGTGTGATAAATGGGGACCGAGTTCTGCTGGTTTTGAATGGTCCCTCCCTCGTCCGTCTCAACGCGCCAAACCATACGGCCGTCCCCTTTGTAGGTGAGATCCAAATAGTAGTCCCCCGGCACCGCCACATCCACGGTCCACACCGCGCGTCCGTCATTTTCCCACTCGCCCACTTGGTTCATGTGCTTCCACTCGCCGAATTTTTCCATCCAACGCAGCTCTTTCTTCACGGCTTGGGTGACCTCTGAAAATTCGATCAACATGGTTGACGGAATATTGGGATAGATTCCGAGCGTCTGATCGGCCGCGGGCGTGCTCCCCAGCGTGACTTGAATGACACTGGCCGGATGATCGGCGGGCACGGGCGGCACCATCAATTCAGTCCAG
>CAXBOL010000091.1:0-10526 GCA_963977295.1 uncultured Opitutaceae bacterium | reverse complement strand
CAAGAACGAACAAGCGGATCTGAATCGGCGTGCGTTTTCGGCGTTGCACGCCCACGGGGTCGCTCAGTTGGCCGGAGACAATCGCACCGAACTCGTCGCAGAGGCACGAGCGCTGGTGGACGAAGAAGAATGGATCGCCAAATTATTGGCGGCGGTGGCGGGGGACATGGATCCTGAGCAACTGCTCGCCCAAGCGGCCGAAGGACGCGATTATCTGGTGACCGGGCAGACCTGTGAGGCGCATTTCGCCCTGGCGTTTGCACCGGGACAAACGGAATCCGGACGACGGACGCACCTCGAAGCCTGTGTGCGCACTGGCATGGTCGGCTACATCGAATACGAAATTGCGCTCGGGTGGCTGCGCCGGATCGCGCCGCAAGATTGGCCCGTGCCCCAGGGGGACGCCCCGAATTTAAGGCGGGGGCCAGCGCCCTCGATTGAAACGGTGCGACCACGGTCGGCACGATGAGACCAGAGGCCGAATAGGCCTAGCGAACCGCAGTTTCGTCACCGAGATCACAGAGACAAACCGGAGTTTCACAGAGATTAAGGCATGCCTTCGAGGAGCTCCAGCAGAGACAGTGCTAGTAGGGACAGGTGAAAAATGGTCTTAACGCAAAGTCGCCGAGCCGGTAGGTTCGGAAAGTGATGAAGAGGTATCCCTCAAAGCCCGGGTTCTGAAATTTGGAACCGTTGGAGAAGGTAGGGACGGACCGCTGGGCCGTCCGCGGAGGAGTGGGGCGTGAGGTGCGGGCGTTTTTCCAGATGGTGCCGTCAGCCTGCGGCGCGCCCAGCGGTCACGCCCTACCTCAATCCCGGAGTTTGGAACCGTTGGAGAAGGTAGGGACGGACCGCTGGGCCGTCCGCCGAGGAGTGGGGCGTGGGGTGCGGGCGTTTTTCCAGAATGCGCCATCAGCGTGCGGCGCGCCCAGCGGTCACGCCCTACCTTGGTCCTGAAAATTTGGAACCGTTAAAGAAGGTAGGGACGGACCGCTGGGCCGTCCGCGGAGGAGTGGGGCGTGAGGCGTGGGCGTTTTTCCAGAATGAGCCGTCAGCGTGCGGCGCGCCCAGCGGTCACGCCCTACCTTGGTCCTGGATTTTGGAACCGCAGCGTCTAGCGCAGCCAATCCGTCGCAGGTCTGGGTCGACGGCTGCGGCGGACATAAGAGCCTCTATTACGTGGGGTTGAGCGTTGGTGGGGTGCAGCATCGTCCCCGGTTAGTCAAATTTTGGGGTGGCGCGTCGCGCTGCAGTGGCTGAACGTGGCGCGGATCCCGCTTCAATTGCCCGCATGACCTCAACTCGATCTTCCCTCCGTCCTCCCACCCTCGGAGAAGCCCTGGTGCCGGTAGGGTGTTTGGTCGTGTTTTTGGCCGCGTCGGTGTTGAATCTGAATGATCTGCCCGAGCTCGCGGTGATTTCGCCCGTGTTGCGGGGGTTGGCCCGGATCCCCTATTTTGGTAGTGTATTGCATGCATCGATACCGGTGCAGATCCCCTTGGTGGCGGCGGCGGCGGTGGCCTCGATCATGGCCTGGCGGCTCGGGTTACGGTGGTCGGCGATCCAGCGGAGTTATCTGGACGGGATCAGGCTCTCGCTGGGAGCGGTGCTCATTCTGCTGGTGGTGGGCATGTTGATCGCGGTGTGGATTGCGAGCGGCGTGGTGCCAATGCTGATTGTCGCGGGGTTGAAGTTGCTGTCCCCGAGCGTGTTCCTCGTCGCGACGTGTTTGATCTGTGGTATCGTATCGTTGGTCACGGGCAGCTCATGGACCACGGCGGGGACAGTCGGGGTGGCGTTGATCGGGGTGGGTCAAGGGCTGGGGGTGCCGTTGCCGATGGTGGCCGGGGCCATCATTTCGGGCGCGTATTTCGGCGATAAAATGTCGCCGCTGTCGGATACGACCAATCTCGCGCCAGGCATCGCGGGGGCGGATTTGTTCGAACACGTGCGCCACATGATCTACACGACGGGACCCAGTTTCGTGATCGCGCTACTGTTGTATTGGCTGCTCGGGTTGCGCTATGGCGATGGAGCGATGACTACGGGATCCGTCGATGAAATGGTCAAGGTGGTGTCGGAGAGTTTTGTGCTGTCCGGTTGGCTGTTGGTGCCACCGCTATTAGTGTTGGGACTGGTTATGTTTCGCGTGCCGGCTTTACCGGCGTTGGTGGTTGGCACGCTGGCGGGAGGCGTGGCGGCGAGTGCGTTGCAGGGGCAGAACTTGGCCTCATTATTGAGTCTTTCCTACGACGGGTTTGTGAGCGAAACCGGCACGGTTGCAGTGGACGATCTGCTTTCCCGTGGGGGCATGAGCAGTATGTATGGCACATCATTTTGTGTGCGATGTGTTTCGGCGGGGTGATGGAGGCGTCGGGCATGTTGGAGCGTATTGCGGGAGCCATTCTAAGCCTGGCCAAATCACGCGGAGGCTTGGTGACGGCGACGGTGGGCACTTGTCTAGGAATCAACCTGGTGGCGGCGGATCAGTATTTGTCGATTGTGGTGCCGGGACGCATGTATCGCGGTGCTTATGATAAGGCGGGGCTGCACCCGAAGAACCTGTCGCGTTGTCTCGAGGACGGCGGCACGGTCACCTCTCCATTGATCCCGTGGAATTCGTGTGGAGCCTATATGTTTGCGACGCTCGGGGTGTTTCCCTTGGCGTATTTACCCTTCGCGTTTCTGAACCTGCTCAATCCCCTGATCTCAATCCTCCTCGGCTTCACCGGGTGGACCATGGCTCCGGCCGATAAGTCCGTTGAAATCGATGACCAACCCGCACCTCCTGCAAACGGATGACGTTGATTGATCGCTACATTTTGCGCGAGTGGTTGGGCACCCTGTTGTTGGTGTTGGGGGCGAGTATGGGGCTACTGTTAATGCAGTCGCTGTATGACGATCTGGCGGACGTGATCGCGGCTGGAGCCGGGGTGGTCGACATCCTGTTCTACTACACCGTGAAGTTGCCGAGTTATTTGTCCTTGGTGCTCACCTTGTCGTTGTTGCTTTCGCTGCTTTACACCCTCGGGCGGTTGCACCGAAATTTGGAAATCACGGCGATGCGGGCGGCCGGTTTGAGCCTCGGGCGCATCACTCGGACGATCTGGGGGGCCGGACTGTTATTGTGCGGATTGACCTGGTATCTCAATGGCACGGTGATCCCGTGGTCGGTGGAGGCGGCCCGGCATATTTTGCAGGATCTTCGCATCCGCGGACAGGGTGAAATTGCCCGGGCGGACCGAGTGGAGGCGGTGGACGCGGTGGCCTTTGATAATCGGGATGATCACCGCCTGTGGTTCATGAATCGTTACAGCCGCTACACCAACCGGGGCTATGGAGTCACGATGACGGAGTTGGACGATCTGCGGAGGGAGAAGACGCGAATTCAGGCGCGGGAGGCGTGGTATGACGCCAAGCAAAAAGGCTGGGTGTTCAAGGAAGGCCGGGAGACCTGGCTCGATCCCGAGACCGGCGAAGTGACCCGCACCGTCGCGATGGACGAGCGACTGATCACGCGGTTTCAGGAAGATCCGGCGTTGATGTTGGTGTTCGACCAAAAAGTGGTGGCGTTGTCGTTTTTCGAACTGAAACGCATCATGGAGTATTCAGAGACCCATGATAGTCCCAAATTTAACGCTTACGCGGTGCGTTACTTCAGCTTTTTGGCGGATACCCTCGGGCCCTTGATCATCATTGCCTTGGCCGTGCCGTTTGCGGTCTCGGGAGTTCGGGTGAATCCAGCGGTCGGCGTATCTAAATCGATCGGTTTGTTTCTGGTGTATTTTTTGCTCTATAAGATCGGCGCCGCGTTGGGCACGAGAGGAGTGGTGGAACCGTGGTGGGCTGCCTTTGGCCCCAATTTCATCATGCTCGGCGCCGGCATGATCCTCATGCTGCGCATCCGTTAAAGGCCGTCAGCCTGTTGGTTTTTAAACCACAGATTAACACACGGAGCGCGAAAGCGCGTAGATGGTGCGCTCGAAGAGCGTGCCCCTAAGGGGTGACGAACCGGGCGCCCAGAATGGGCGGTTAAGGAGCAAATGGCTCCACTACCGTTACGCGATGAAACCCAGTAAGACGGGTCAAATGCGGGGTTTTGAATCCGTGTGAATCTGTGTTCATCCGTGGTTTCCAAGAAAGTATCGCTGGAGTGGGTTTGCTGCAGATCAGATGCGGCCGTCAGCACGTTGGTTTGTAACCACAGATCCCGCAGGGACAGATGGCTTACTGCTTCGCCAAGGCTACGGCGGACACGGTCGCAGCACAGGCCACCACCGTTACGCGATGAAATCCATTAGGATGGAACTCAATCCGAGGTCTTAAATCCGTGTGAATCTGTGTGCATCTGTGGTTAAAACCTCGGTGGAGTGGGTCAACTGGACACCAGATGAAACTATCACGCCGTGGTTAAAAAACTGCGGGCGGATGGCTTCGCGGTTAAAAGTTAGATCTCGGGATTGCTTTTGAGGGGGGGCGGGTGGCAAGTTGGCGGGCTCTATGCCGCTCATCACCTTACTCGATCTTCATCATGCCTTCGGTGGACCACCGGTTCTCGACGGAGTGAACTTCCAGATCGATGCCGGGGAACGGGTCTGTTTGGTCGGCCGTAATGGCTCGGGCAAATCCACCCTCATGCGCCTGCTGGCGGGCGACATGAAGCCGGATCTGGGGTCCATTGTGCGGGCCGCACGACTGCGGGTGGCCACGCTGGCGCAGGAAATTCCCACCTCGGTCAAGGGTTCCGTGCACGATGTGGTGATGGCGGGCCTGGTGCCCTTGAGCAATCACGAGGAAGATTGGGAGCAAGAGGTGCGGTTGGAGAATCTACTCGAACGCATGAGTCTGGACGCTGAGGCAGAGTTCGCCGCGCTTTCGGGTGGGATGAAACGGCGGGTCCTGCTGGCCCGGGCTTTGGCCAGTGGCCCGGATTTGCTGCTGCTGGATGAGCCCACCAATCACCTTGATATCGAGAGTATCGAGTGGATCGAAACCTTCCTTTTGGAATCTCAAGTCGCGCTGTTCTTCGTGAGTCACGACCGCACCTTTTTGAAGAAACTGGCGACCCGTATCGTGGAGTTGGATCGTGGCGTGATGACCAATTGGGACTGCGACTTCGACACGTTTCTCGAGCGGCGAGCGGCGCGGCTCGAGGTCGAGGAGCGCGAGCGCGCCCTCAAGGACAAGGTCTTGGCGCAGGAGGAAGCCTGGATCCGGCGTGGTGTAAAAGCGCGGCGGACTCGCGATCAGGGCCGGGTGACGCGGCTTAAACAGCTGCGCAGTGAGCGGCGGGCCCGGCGGGAAGTCGCGGGCACGGCCACGATCAAAGTCAGCGAAGCCGACAAGAGCGGTCAGCGCGTGGTCGAAACCATTGGGCTCGGCTTTGCCTACCCGGGTGGCGAACCGCTGGTGAAGGATTTGGATTTAATGGTGAGCCGGGGCGACAAGATCGGTCTGCTCGGACCCAACGGTTCCGGCAAGACGACCTTGGTCCGCTTGCTTATGGGACAATTGGAGCCCAGCGCGGGCGAATTGAAGGAAGGCACCAAACGCCAGATCGTTTATCTCGATCAATTGCGCGCCCAGATCGACGATAACAAATCCGTGGCCGACAACGTATCCGATGGGAACAGTCACGTGACCATCGATGGAAAAAAGAAGCACGTCATCAGCTATCTGGAGGACTTTTTGTTTGAGCCTGATCGCTCCCGCACCCCGGCCCGGGTGTTGAGTGGGGGAGAGCGCAACCGCCTCCTACTCGCGCGCCTCTTCACTCAACCAGCCAATGTGTTGGTGCTCGACGAACCGACGAACGATCTCGATGCGGAAACGCTCGATTTATTGGAGAACCTGCTGGTGGAGTTCACCGGCACGTTGCTGCTGGTGAGTCACGATCGCGACTTTCTGGATAACGTGGTGACCACGACCTTGGTGGCCGAAGGCGGCGGTCAATGGAGCGAATATGTGGGCGGTTATTCGGATTATATGGCCGAGAAAAAGCGCAATGCCAAGGCCACCGCCGTCGCGGCTCCGTCCAAGGGCGCCAAGAGTTATGCCATCGCACCGAAGGCTCCCAAGATGAGCAGCAAGGAGAGGCGTGAACTCGAGGAGATGCCGGCCAAAATTGAGGCCTTGGAGATCGAGCAAGCCGCGGTGACCGAAAAATTGGCCGATCCCACGCTCTACACCGAGCGCGCCCAAAACGTGCCCGCCCTCAAGGCCCGACTCGACGAGATCGAAAAGGAAACCGCCATCGCCTTCAAACGTTGGGAAGCATTGGCCGAAATCGAAGCCGCTGCCGAAGGCTAACCGACAACCGTCAGCATGCTGTTTTTTAACCACAGATGGACACAGATGGCTCCGCTACCGCTACGCGATTTAACCCAGCTGAATGTGTTCTGATGGACAGGGTCAAAATCTGTGTGAATCAGCGTGCATCTGTGGTTTCCAAAAAATGATCGGTGGAGTGGGTTAACTGGAGATCAGGTGCGATCGTCGGTCTGTTGTAAAAAAGCGGTTCCGTGGGCTTGGCAAAAGGGGGAGGGGTTGGCCTCATGGGGATTTGGTTGATGCGATGATTACGAATATTTCATGTTACTTGTTTGCTCACTTACAGGACCTCAAGGACCTGCGGGCGGCGTTGTTGGAGCGGTGTAAAACTCTGGGACTCAAGGGCACGATTTTACTCAGCACCGAGGGTATCAATTTGTTCATTGCCGGACCTCGAGCAGCGGTCGATGAGGTCGTCACCATGATTCGGGCGGTGCCGGGGTTGGCGAATCTGGCGCCGAAATACAGCGAGAGCGAACAACAGCCCTTCAATCGTATGCTCGTGCGGATCAAGAAGGAGATCATTGCGTTCGGCGTTGAGGGGATCAGCCCCGCCACTCGCACCTCCCCGAAGCTCAAAGCCAGCGAGCTCAAGCAGTGGCTCGATGAAGGTCGACCGGTCACGTTGCTCGACACTCGCAACGACTACGAAGTGAAGCTGGGCACGTTCAAAAACGCGGTGCCAGCCGGCATCGACCATTTTCGCGATTTCCCCAACGCCGTTGCCAAATTGCCGGAGGAGCTGAAACACCACCCCGTTGTCATGTTTTGCACGGGTGGCATCCGCTGCGAAAAGGCCGGACCGTTCATGGAACGGGAAGGGTTCCAGCACATCTACCAGCTCGACGGCGGCATTTTGAAATATTTCGAGGAAGTCGGCGGCGATCACTACGACGGCGAGTGCTTTGTGTTTGATCAACGCGTGGGGGTGGACCCCGCCTTGCACGAGTCCGGTTCGGCGCAGTGTTTTCAGTGTCAGGCTCCGCTGACGGCGGAGGAGCAGGAGCATCCGCATTACCAACCCCCGCATGCGTGTCCCCATTGTTATGTGCCCGATGAAGTCCGTGAGCGCGCGGCGCTGGCGGCACGTCAGGCGAAACTGGATACGCTGATCGACCCGTTGCCCGGGGGGGTGCCCTATGACAATCGACGTCCCTTCACCGTGCCCGGTTCGCAGGACGGGGCGACCCTCGGGCAAGCCCTCACGGCGGTCTTCCCCCAATTGCCAGTGGAGCACTGGCAACAGGTGGTGGATGAGAAACGCATGATCGACGGGGTGGAGAATCTGGTGACGTTGGATCGCGTGGTGCGCGCGGGAGAGTATTTCGCGCAACTGCAACCGGCGACGATTGAACCGGCGGTGAATGCGAAGGTGCAGCTGCGGCATGAGGACGAAGCGCTGGTCGTGTTGTCCAAGCCGGCCCCGCTGCCGATGCACCCGGCGGGTCGATTCAAGCGCAATACCCTCGAGTATTTCCTGGCCGAGGCCTACGCCCCGCATCACCCGAAGCCGGCGCATCGGCTGGACTCCAACACCAGTGGACTCGTGGTGTGCTCGCGCACGCGACGGTTTGCGGCCAAGCTGCAGCCGCAGTTCGAAGCCGGCACGGTGCAGAAAATCTATTGGGCTCGCGTGCAGGGTCGGCCGACGACGGCAGCGTTTATGTGTGACGCGCCAATTGGTGATACGGTGGGGCCGGCGGGTAACCGGGTGATTGATCCGGTCAACGGACGATCGGCCCGATCAGATTTTCGGGTGTTGGCGTATCGGGAGAGCGACGACACCACCTTGTTGGAAGTGCGGCCGCAGACCGGGCGCACGCACCAGATCCGGTTGCACCTGCAGGCGTTGGGCCTGCCGATCGTGGGGGATCCGATTTACGGTGAAGCCGGCATGGCGACGGGGGCCACGATGACGCTGTCGGTCGACGCCCCGCCCATGTGTCTGCACTGTATCGAGCTCACGATTACGCACCCGGTCTCGGGCGAGCGCGTGACCTTCCGCGACGACGACCCCGCCTGGGCTTGAGGACCGTCAGCCTGCTTTTTTTTAACCACAGATTAACACAGATTTAGTAACCCGGATTTGATCCATCCACCAAGGTTCCATCGCGTGACGGTAGTGGAGCCATCTGTGTGCATTCGTGGTTAAAAAATAGGTGCCGAGGGTTTCTGGGTTGTTGGTTTTAAGAACTATTTTAGGGGGTAAGTGATTGATGGCGCAACGTAATGGAGCGCCGTCGGTGGGTGGGGTGCGATAGTCGTCGTGTTTTGGGCCGGGACTTTTTATAAAAATGGGTTGCGCCGAGCTCACGTCGAATTCGTCCGCTACATTCCGAGCTATGCGAAACGACTATCTTCAAGGCGCCCTCAAAGTGGTAACTGATCCCAATATTCTGGTGAATTTGGTTTCCCGCCGGGTGAAACAAATCCGCCGGGGAGCTCGGCCTTTGGTCGAATCACTAGAGAAGTTGTCACTGGAAGACACGGCGTTGCGCGAGATCATGGAGGGTAAGATCAGCTATACCCTTGAGACCGTGGACGAGGCCGTTGGCGGTAAATGGTAGAGACCTTGCGAAGACTCATCTATTTTAACGCGGGCGGGGTATGACGATCGGTTGGCAAATGTTTCTGCCGGCGGTGCTGCTGCTGTGGTTTCCCACCAGTGCCATGCTGTCCAAGAAGGTGCAGCTGCGGGCGTGGGAAACGTTTCAAAGCTTGCACAGTTCGACCTCACCGCGACCGTGGTGGTGGGTGCCGGCCTTGTGGATCGATCCGGTCCGGGCGGCAGTGGGCGTGTTTCTGTTGCGCGAAAGCCTGTCCCTGAATGACGACTATTTACAACTGGTGACCGAAGGGCCCTACGCGGTGATGCTCGGCGTGCTGTTGGTCGGAGTGATCCTGCAATTGTGGTCCGCCCGAGAAGAGGGCGTGATGCTGGCGCCGATGGGGTTCGTGGCGGGAGTCATTGGGGTGATGGTGCCCTGGCCCGTGGCGGTGGGTGGCTTGGTTCTGGCCATCACCGGGGTGTTTGCGTTTCGAAATTTCGCGTCATTTTTCATCGGTGGCCTCCTGGGCGTGGGTGTATTGGGAGGGCTGTTACGCATGGAAATCTATTGGCTGTTGCCTGCGATGGGCGTGATCGCGATTCCGTTGGTCGCCAACCTGGTGACCGGACGCACAATGGAAATCCCGGCGCGCGACCCGACTGAGGTTTAGGGCGGCGAGGGTGGGGGATATTCTGCCCACGAAAATACACTAAATGGCACCAAACCGTCAGCGTGTTCGGTTTACAGGAGGGAACGGAGAGAAGGTCCGATCCACATCATGGTGAGTCACTTATTTGTGGGTTGGGCTTTATGCCCGACATCGTCGTCTTTGTCGGATCCAAGTCTCTCAGGAGCGAACAGAGCGAAGATCGGAAGGGTATTGGCTTTGAAAGGGATGAATTCGGTTACTGGAATCTGCGATTTTTCCATTCTGTTTCGTGGCGAGCCGCGTGCATCACGGCAATGATCACCACCTCGTGGCGGGCGGGGTCGAGTTCGTAGATGATACGGTAGGGAAAGCTCTTCGGATATTGCCATCGAATATCTTTGGAAGGATGGCGACGCGCGCTGAGGCACGGGTTGGAAGCGAGAGAGTTCCAAACGGAAAAGACCTCGTCGACGAATCGCTCGCCAAGGCCAACTTGGCGTTCCTCATACCAAGCAATTGCCTCCGCCATATCGTTTTCGATTTCGGGTCGGAGTGATACTCGCCACAACATTCTCAGATCAGTGATCGAATCCGGGATTTCATTTCGTCCAAGGTAACTGAGGTAGTCGGATCAGCCCGATGAGCCGCTCGACGTTTCTCGATTTCGGCCTCATCCTCCGGGGAAAAATAGGGCTCATCAAGTTCCAGTGCACGTCTGATCAAGAGTTGGCGTTCGGGAACGGTTAACGCCGGAAGTTCTGCCATGACCTCGTTGAAACTCATAGCAAGGAGGTTAGCATAGCCACACTGTTGAGCAAGCCTCGGTTGAAACAGCGTTCAGGGTTTGAGCGTCAATTTGAACTGCTGATTTCGATCGCAGGTCGTGCCCGATCGGTAGTTGCTGATTAATCCAATCAGTCCTGCGATTGTGGTTTTTGCGGTGATCCGACGGATGTTTGAGGGGCCGAGAGAGTTTGGGGGCGAGGGGGGTGAAGAAA
>CAXBOL010000090.1:0-10595 GCA_963977295.1 uncultured Opitutaceae bacterium | reverse complement strand
ACCCCAGTTTGGCCATTTCAGCGCGGATCCCTAGACCGCCCCACGTCGGGTTGGATTCCCTCATTCGGCGGGGCAATTCGATCAGCTCGTGATCTATTGAAAGTCTCCCTTGGTTCTTCGAATTCCATCACCAAAATAAGCGAAATCCTGTCCGGTACCAGCCTACCACCGTCTGTGGTTGCAGAATCACCAATGCTCCCCTTCCAACGAGACCAAATCCTTCTTAGGAAGATCCATAGCAGCCGATCCGAATTGCTGAATCTGGGTTTCTTGGCCCTTCGACTCAGCACCGCAATTTGATGACGTAAGGCCAAATTCTCAAGCAACAGGTCACCTCGTGGTCGGAAAGCTCCAAATAGACTCTGAATTACCGAAAAAAGCACGCCGATCATCGTAAATTCAGGTTGGTCAAAACATTTTGTAGATCAACGATTTCCATTCGCGATGAGTTTTCGCTATCCACAACCAGGTGGCGTATTGATGGCGAATATTGACAAAATTCGCCACAAACAGCTAGGCTCAAAGTATAACGCAAATTTGGAGCATATCATGGCCAGCAGCATCAATTTATCCCTTACCGACGAACTCAGGAGCTTTATCGACCGCAATTGCGGCGATGGCGGAGTTTATTCGACGCCGAGCGAGTTTTTACGGGATTTGCTGCGCGAAAAGAAGGAGCGCCTCGAAGCTGCGTCCTTACGCGACGGCGTCTTGCAGGGATATCAGGATTTGAAGGCTGGACGCACGGTCACGTTTGACGGCGATCTTCGGGCCTCTCTGGAAATGGCCCGAAAGCGGGAAGAAGCGGGCTGGAAGTAACATGGCCCATCTCGCGCTGACCCGTCGCGCCTTGCTCGACATTCGGGATATCGATACCTTTTCCGTCACAAAATGGGGGCAACACGTCGCAGGCGAATATCTCGACGCCATTGAGGAAGCTCTGAACCGATTGCGGGAGAATCCGCAGCTTCTCCGGGCCAAACAGGACGTGTCGGCAAGCCTTTGCTTTTACAGGGTGCGTCAGCATTTTCTCGTCTGCGCAGTTTACGCGGACAGCGTGTTCGTCCTTTCAGTTAAGCATGGTGCGATGGACTTGCCGAACCGGATCAAAGAGCTTGAACCGCAATTGCTGGTCGAGGCCGAGATGATGTATAAAGCATACCGGAAGCGGCGTTCCTGACCTTGTGACGGGCAGCGTCTTATCCTGTGGGTAGGAAAACCCATTGCCTATGGCAGTGCCCGTCGCAATGACCCTGGATGGGGATGTCCCAAGCAGCAGATCACCACATGGTCGGAAAGCTCCAAATAGACTCTGAATTACGGTAAAAAGCACTCCGATAATCGTAAATTCAGGTTGGTCAAAACATTGTGTAGATCAACGATTTCCATCCACGATTAGTTTTCTCTACCCACGCTACCACAGGTATCGCTCGGGCGAGTAGAGTCGAAATACTCGTCCTAGCAAGATTCTTGACTTTACTCGCTAAAACGAGTTCTTCGTCAACCATGAACTACCCAGTGGACGCCCCCCTGCAATTGCGCGCCGTGCTCAAAAGCCTGCGCAAGAGCCGTGGCCTGACGCAAGCGCAGCTCGGCACCAAGCTTGGCCTAAGTCAAAAACGGGTCGCGGGCATTGAGAACAATCCCCAAGTGACGAGCATCGATCAGATTTCACGCATTGTCAGCCTGCTCGGCGCACGCCTAGTCGTCGAAGAGCTGAATCGTGACGACAGTTCACAAAATCAGCCTTCGCACTCCCGCTGGTAAACCATGCCCGCCCCGACCAAAAGACTGGAAGTTTGGATGAACGGACTGCACGCGGCCTCGTGGTCCGTTAGCGCCGGCGTGCACCGACTTCACTACGATCCTGACTGGGTCGCGAATCCAGTCGGCCGTGCCCTTTCATTGTCCCTCCCGTTCGTTCCGGGGAACCTCCCGCACCGGGGCGAGGTTATAGAAAACTATTTCGACAATCTACTGCCGGACAGCGCCGACATCCGCAGACGTCTCCAAACGAAATTCGGCTGCCGCACGACCGAGACCTTCGACCTCCTCACCGCCATTGGTCGGGATTGCGTCGGCGCAGTCCAGCTCCTTCCGCCCGACAACACACCAGAAGCTCCCTACGCCATACAGGCTGAGCCCCTTGGCTCCTCCGACATCGAACGTATCCTAAGATCTACTACATCCAATACTCGCGCCTTTGGCGACTCATCCGCCGACTTTCGGATCTCGATCGCCGGAGCCCAGGAAAAAACCGCGCTGCTCTGGTATCGCGAGGGCTGGCACCGTCCCTTGGGTTCCACCCCCACGACACACATCCTCAAGCTCCCTCTCGGTCTCGTCGGTAATCTTCAAGCCGACATGGCGGATTCCGTCGAAAACGAGTGGCTCTGCGTGGAGCTTCTACGTGGCTTCGGCCTGCCGGTCGCTCACTGCCATCCCGAGCAGTTCGGCGATCAAAAAGTTCTCGTTGTTGATCGCTTTGACCGAGCCTGGCAGGACGGCCGTTGGATTGCCCGCCTCCCTCAGGAAGATTTTTGTCAAGCGCTCGGCATCCCTGGATCCCGCAAATACGAACAACAGGGAGGCCCGGGGATGAAAGACATCCTCCGCATCCTCGCAGCAAGTGAAGCGCCCTCCGACGGCGTCACCTTCGTCAAAGCCCAGCTGCTATTCTGGGCACTCGCCGCCACTGACGGCCACGCCAAGAATTTTTCCATCTTCCAGCGGCCCGGGAGCTCCTACCGAATGACCCCGCTCTACGATGTCATTTCCGCGTGGCCGATCATCGGCAAAGGTCGACATCAGCTGCCTTACCAAAAAGCAGAACTCGCCATGGCGGTTCGCGGCAAGAATACGCACTACCAACTCGCTGGCATCCACCCTCGTCACTGGGACAACGTCGCAAACCTCGCCGGCATCAAAGACGCCTCGGAAATCATCGCGGATGTCGTCACCGTAGCTCCCTCCGTCATCTCCGCAGTGCAATCCCGGCTGCCCAAAGAATTCCCAGTCTCCATGGCGGACAAAATCTTCACGGGACTCGCGCAATGCCTCGCACGGCTAAACGGGTAGCGTGATTGGCCCAAAGCGTATGGACTGCGGAAATTCACTCACTCCAGCGACGGGAGCGGGAGCTATAAAACTGAACGCGAATTCAATTCAGAACGAATGGAACGAATTGACCGTGTCATCCTGACCCATCCCCAATTTCAATTCGTTCCAACTCCCCGGATTTGGTAATCACTTGAAACGAATCACGGGCCATTTCCCCCTCTGTAGTGGTCTATTTTCCCGTTACCGAGTTCGTCATTCCATCCAGCCCGAGTAGCCACTTTTGTAAAAGCCGTATACCCCTGGTATTCTGTTTTTTACGTAATCTCTACCTACGATTAGTCCGAGATGATTCGGAGGGGATACTCTGGCGACTTGTCCTGATTCTTGTCCCGGAGAGGTCAATTCTCGCTTACCGTTCTCGTTGAGTCGGCTGAGGGTGACGAATCACTGTAAATTATAAACCGAGGAGGTTTGACTAATCGGGTTATCGGCAGGGTCCATATCACCGTGGCGGTGCCCAATAGAACCACGCGGAGGCAAGCCGCCACGACGTTTCCGGGCTCGGCGGACACGGCACAGCAACGGCTGGACGGACCGAACCGTCACTACGCCGACCGTGCGTCTTCACCGGACCATTCGGCTTCCCGGCTCCATCTTCCGGTCCGGCCTCCGTTCCATTTCGTCCCGTCCCTCCGGCGTTCCTCCAGCGGGTCGCCAAAATCGCTTGGTTCAAAAAATAACGGTCTTCAATCAAGATCAATTTCCACTACCCGCAGGACTCGTTTACTCAGAATTGACGTTTACATTAGGTTGATTAAACCTTTCTGGAAATGCCCAATCAACTCGCCAAATCCAAAAGCCGTCAGAGCCTCGCCGAGAGCACCGTCGTGTTAAATGCACTCGCGGAAATCGCCCGGGCCGAAAAGACCACGGTGACGGACCTGATGCGCAAGGCAGTGCGCGAGACAGTGAGACAACGCGCATCCGATCCTGCGTTAGCCCGGCGATTGCAACGTATGGCCAAAAAACTCGCCCCAACGGTCCCTTCGGTCTTTCGCTCACCTGCTCACGTAGCTCGGTTTAAGCGTGCCCAACGGGAACACGATCTTCTGTTGCTCGAACTGGGGTTAGCCCATCCCGACGAGGTACAGTCCAATAATTCCCTCACAAAATCCAAGCAATCCATTCGGATTTTGAACTTCGCTACCGCTCATGCCTAAACCGGCAGCGGGTTCTCACGGTCCCGATGAGTTCGCGTCCTACTTAAGAACGTCGACTCCGGTGTTACTTGTGGGCGGCCAGGCCGTGAATCTTTGGGCGCTTTATTTTGGCGACCACACCAAGGACCTCGCTCCGTTTGTGTCTGCCGACGCAGACATTTTGGGCAGTCGAGAGACCCTCGAAGCCCTTGGCCGAGTCGCCAAACTTCAACCTCAGTTTTTTCCGCTAAAACCGCCGTCAAACGAAGTCGGCGTCGTCACCATCCCGGGACCTGACGGCAAAGTCTTAATCGTGGAAGTGCTAAGGTCAGTGCATGGAGTTTCGGAGACCGAACTCCGCAGCCCGGCCTATCTGTTCGAACTCGGAAAATCCAAGACTCAAGTGCTGGTTCCAGGCCCCATTGCACTTCTTCAGGCAAAAATCGCCAACGCTCATGACCTCAATCAAACGGGTCGACAGGATTTGAAGCATGTCCGAATTCTAACCCGAGTCCTGCCAGTGTATCTGCAGCAATTGGTCGATGCGGTCTCCAAAGATCCCACTGCACAGCCAACGGAGCGGAGGGTCGTCGACTACTGCGAGTCACTGATCAAGTTGCTCCGCTCCTCAAAATCGAAATCGGTTTTCACGAAACTAGGTCTCTCAAGAGTCGCTGTTTTCGAAAATCTGCGCGTCTCCCCTAACTTAACCAAACTCAAGAGATTCTTGGAGGTCCGCTTCCCCCCGCGCTCTTCCGCCTGAGTAGTCTTCGAACTCCCAGCCAAAAACAGCCGAGGGGCGTTAAGACCCGACAAACAACGGACGATAATCGGAACTCCAAAAGTGACGCGATTCAATTTGGAACGAATGGAACGAATTGAGCGTGCCATCCTGCCCCAGCCCCAACTCCAATTCGTTCCAACTTTTCGTTTTTGTTAATCAGTTGGAACGAATCACGGAACATTTCCCCCGTCTGGAACAGCCAATTTCCCGTTACCGAGTTCGTAATTCCATCCAGCCCGAGCAGCCAATGTATCGTTAGCGCAGAAAGTGTAAGGCCGTGACGCTACGAGCCTATTTGGCCGATCATCGTCGCGGCAGTCGACACCTGCTCAAAAAATTTTTATGCTGCAAAGACTGACGCAAAAAAACGCACCCAAACCCATGAAAACGTATCTGTCTCCCCTTCTGTATCTCGGTGCCATGCTGGCACTGGCCACCACAGCCCACTCACAAGGATCCGTGCAGGAAAAAGCCGCTTCCGTTGTCACTCAGGACTTTCTTCACGAATCGTCCACCGCCAAGGCTGAGCGGATGCAGTGGTGGAAAGAAGCCCGTTTCGGCCTGTTTATCCACTGGGGCCTCTACTCCGTTCCAGCCGGAGAATATCGCGGGGTGAAATCCGACCGAATCGGCGAGTGGATCATGAACAATCTCCAGATTCCGATCAACGAATACGAGAAGTTCGCCTACCATTTCAATCCGACCGAATACGATGCCATGGAGTGGGTGAAAATCGCCAAGGACGCCGGCATCAAATACATCGTGATCACCTCCAAGCATCATGACGGATTTGGGCTCTGGGACTCAAAGGTGAGCAATTGGGATGTCGGTGAGGCCACCCGCTACCAAAAGGATCTCCTCAAACCACTCGCCCAAGCCTGCGCCGCGAACGGGATCAAACTGTGCTTCTACTACTCGATCATGGATTGGCATCACCCTCAGGCTCAGGCCATTTGGGAACCTTACTACAATCAAAAGCGAGGGAGCACCAACGTGAATCCGGCATTCCCCGACTACGTGGCAAACTACATGAAGCCCCAGCTCTACGAATTGCTCACTGAATTCGGGGATGTCGGCATGATCTGGTTCGATGGAGAATGGGTGGCCGATTACACGACCGAGATGGGCAAAGACCTCTACAACTTTGTGCGCTCGGTGAAACCTGATGTGATCATCAACAACCGAGTGGACAAAGGACGCCAGGGCATGATGGGCATGAGCAAAACGGGCGACTTCGCCGGGGATTTCGGAACCCCCGAACAGGAAATCCCCGACACCGGATTTCCCGGGTTGGATTGGGAATCCTGCATGACGATGAACGATACCTGGGGATTCAAGGTCAACGATCACAATTGGAAATCCAGCGAGGTTCTCATTCGCAACCTCATCGACATCGTATCCAAAGGCGGCAATTTCTTGCTCAATGTCGGGCCGACCGCAGACGGAGTTATTCCCGCGGAAAGCGTCGCTCGCTTAAACACCATGGGCACTTGGCTGCGCGTAAACGGAGAGGCCATCTACGGGGCCGAGGCCAGTCCCGTCGCGCAACCGGAATGGGGCCGCTACACCACCAAGGCCAACACCGTTTACGCCCACGTCTTCACTTGGCCCACGGACGGTCTGCTTAAAATTGCAGGAATTGAAGGAGTTAAATCCGCCCGACTTTTGACCAATGCAGGCGGACAAAAACTCTCAGTCGTGTCGGGATCGGCCGGCGTCACGGTCAAACTACCGACTGACACACCCGACAAAATTGCGGCCGTGATCGCCCTGGAGATGAACTAGCCGCTCCCGCCGCAAGACACCCAACTAAAGATGAGCCTTCACCCTCGGGATGGATGGGGGTGCGCACTGCACACGACTTAACTTATAACCCGATGGTGATACCAACCGCCCGATTAAAATAGACTAGTTTCAACGCAAAGCCGCAAAGCCGATAAGCACGCAAAGCCAAGCAGTGGTATTACTTATATCATACCCCTGCGGCTCCGCGACTTGGCGTGAAAGTCTAAATCCAGGCGATGATTGTTATTAATCGCCTATCCACCGAAGATGAAAAAAGACAAAATGACTGGTTCACCACTATTTGCGACCCTCTTCGTTTCCTCCCCGGTTTCTCTGTTTCCTGTAAAATCTGATTGCTTCGGCCTGATGGTATAACGCGCACAATCAAAATACCACCGCCGTGAAACCGTCGCATGGGCGAATCGCTACGTGACAGTTTGCGTAACCCCCACTCGATCCAATACCGCTTGCGGCGGGCCGTCGAACGACGCCATCGGGGTGTTGCCCACGTAGCCGATCGCTTTCCAGCCTTCGGGCGTTCCGTAGTAGGCGCCAATACAGAGGGAAGTGAACTCATGCAGAAAATCCTGCGCTTTTTTCAGTCGCTGATTCTGGCCGTTGGCTTGCTCGATCGCGTCCAGCAGCACGGCTCCATCACGAGATGTGAGCGCGACAATATCACGCCCAAAACGTTCTTGGCTGAGTTCGTGCATCACCTTCAATCCCGGCAGAATTTTCTTCCGCGAAGACTGCTGGCGTGGATACGGCGCGCTCACCCACTCATCAATAAAATCGGGCACGCGCACTGCACTGGCCGCCGGACCAAACTCATCCTCCGGCAAAATCCAATCGGCTAAAACGGTGATCATCCTGCGCTGATCGACATCAAGCGTCAGCGGCCAAAAATCACCCGGGTTATAGATGCCCGCGACCTTGGGATCTGAGCCGTATCCCTTTGACACCGGAGCCAGCTCATCGCTCCAGAGTCCATTGCCCCCCAGCTGCGAAGCTGCCGCCGCAGCCGCAAACCATTTGATCACGTCGCGTCGTGAAATCCGTTCGAAAGATGAGTCGGGTTTCGTCGTTTTCATGGCGCCTTAAAGATTTCCTTTGACCGACTGTTCAATGATGTAGTCCGCACAACGCCACGAGAGCGCCATGATGGTGAGCGTGGGATTCTTATCCGGGTTTGAAACGAACGCCGAGGCGTCGCAGAGAAAGAGATTTTTCACCTCCCACGTTTGACTCCGGTGATTGCACACCGAATCCGCTGGAGTATCTCCCATGCGAGCTCCTCCTACCTCGTGCTTCACGTTGCCGCCAGGCCGGATCAAATCGTAGCCGGAAGTGGCGAGTTTTCCCGTCACGGTGCCGCCCATGGCTTCTATCATATCGGCGAAAGTCCTCTGGCCGTGCAGCACCATGTTCAACTCGTTCTCTGTCCACTTCCAATGCCACCGCACGACCGGCACACCCCATTTGTCTTTCACCACCGGATCAATTTCAGCGTAACAATGCTCGTTGGGAATCATCTCGCCGCGACTCGCCAGCGAGATAAATGAGCCGTAATAGCGACGCGCCTCGGTTTTGAGTTTCGTGCCATAGAACCCCCGGAGGTAGCGCATGGAAACCGGGCTATTCCCCCCGGGCATCCGCCGAGTTCCGCCCACTTCGATATGGTATCCGCGCGCAAAGTTCAGCTGACCGCGACGTTGGGCGGCATAGCCCCACCACGGACTGTAAACATGACTGCCACCCGCACCATCCTCGTTGTGCGCCGGCAGATTCTCCAACGCCGGAATCTGCCCCTGCAGGCCCATCGCCACCGTATCCATGATATACTTACCCACTTTGCCGCTGCCATTGGCGAGGCCATGGGGAAATCGACTGCTCTTCGAATTGAGTAAGATTCGCACGGTCTCGCCGCTACTGGCGGCCAACACGACAGCCTTCGCTTTGACCCGCTCCTCCCGACCGGTCGATTTGTCGATGAACAGCACCCCTTTGGCTTTGCCGTCCGGACCAACTACGACTTCGCGGACATGAGCATTGGGAATGATGTCGAGGTTCCCGGTTTCAAGCGCCGGGGGAAGGTGCACCGTGGTGCTCTGATAGGTCGCTTTGATGCTGCAACCCCGGTTGCACGGCGTCGCCCAAAAACAGGCCGCCCGGCTGCGCATCGATTTAGCGACAATGTTCTGCGCCCACTTGTTGCCGGGATGAAGTTTGGCCGGAATCGTGTCGGCATCGAGTGGCTTGGTGAGCACCGCGCGATGAATCGAAACGACCGGCACGCCAACTTTCTTGCCCGCCTTCTGCGTCAGCAGGTCACCGATTCTGGCTTTGGGTGGCGGCAATAAAACCCCGGCAGGCGAATCAGGCGTATTTTCCATGCCCTCGTTGGTGCCGTGCACTCCGATCAACATCTCCACCTTGTCGTAGTAGGGCGCCACATCCTCATACGAAAATGGCCAATCAAACCCTAGCCCGTCGTAACTGTAGGGTTTAAAATCATACGGTCCGTTGCGCAGGGAGATGCGCCCCCAATGATTGGTGCGCCCTCCCATCATGCGCGCCCGCCACCAGGTGAACTGTTCATTCTCGTCCGTGCTCCCCTGCGTGTAAGGTTCATCGGGCATGCTCCAGCCCCCATCGATGGTCGCATCCCAAAAACCCAAGTCCTTGTCTGGCGTGGAAGCTCCTCCCAAGGGCGCCTGATCCGGGCGATTAAACATCGGGGTTTCCGTGCTGGGATCGTAGGAGCGGCCCGCTTCCAACATACAGCATTTGATTCCGGCCAGAGTCAGCGTATAGGCCATTTGCCCCCCGCCCGCTCCCGACCCGACGATGACCACATCATATTCAGCTTTGGCTTGGGCAACGGAGATGGTGGGCATAACAAAAGAAAGTTTGAGATGGGGTCTAAGCAGGACAGCGGCGTTTCGGATTCACGCCGATCAGGGGCAGTCTTGTCGGGGTTTCGGCAGCATTCGTATTTTCGCGAACTAGGCAATACACCGTCGCAGCGTTTCGATACTGTGTTCAAATTCGCGCTTTTGGTGCCGTTGATCAAAATCCTTCTGCGATTCACCTGTGGTCGGTTCCAAGAAGGGCAACGGATAACCCTTTCGGACTAGAGCCAGAAAATCAACGATGCCGGCGGCCGGCACATCCGGGAACCCTTTCCAAAATGCCTCGGTGAGGTAAGGGATCAGGCGCGGCGAATTCGAAATCGATTCCACAAAAAGGGGCACCGATGGACAATACTCGTGCAGCATGGCGGAGTAAGCAGGCACATCCATCATGCCTTCGCCGATCGCGGTCCACTGGAAGGTCGCCCCTTCTGAGGTCGCCCACACCATGTAGTCGCGGATGCTCATGCACTGCACATGCGGGCCGAGTTTTCGCAACTGCTCCATCGGGTCCTCCATGGCCCATAGGGAATTACCTGGATCCAACATCACGCCGCAAAGATCGCGGCCCACGGTATCGATCAGGCCAAGCACTTCTTCCGAACGGGTATCCCCGGCATGATTCTCAAAAGCAAACGTCACTCCCGCAGCCTCGGCCCGACTGCGCGTAGCCTGCATCGTCTTCGCCACTTCCTCCAAACGCGCCTGAATACCGCCGTCGGTATAACGGTCCTCGATCGAACCGATCCGACAATTTACCGTGGGAGAACCCAACAAGGTGGCCACCTTGATGCCACGCGCCAGCGTTTCCTCAGGCGTGCCGTAGCGGGAATTATATTTGACTGCCCCTTTACT
>CAXBOL010000089.1:0-10600 GCA_963977295.1 uncultured Opitutaceae bacterium | reverse complement strand
TTGGGGCGAGATGGTTTCGCCGCCGATGCCTTCGAAGCGATCGTAGCGCTCGCGGGCAAAGTCGTGTTCGAACTGGGCCAGATCAACGCGAAACTGGGCGGCTTGCACATTGCGGGCGCCAATCTCGTTGGCCTGTTGCAGATCCAGCTGGGCGAGTTCGAGCTCCTCGGCGGCTCCGGGGGGCGGGAGGAAGCTGATCAGGGGAGCACCGGCCGGAACGAGATCGCCGACCTTAACGTGGACGGCGGTGACAGCGGTGCCGCTGCCGGGTAGGATGATCACATCGCCGAAAGGAATGATTTGGCCGAGGGCGCCGACGTTGGCGGCGAGGGCAGCACCGGGCAGGGCGAGGGCGAGGGTCAAACCCAGAGGGTGTAAATGGGCAAGCAGATGGTTGATCATGGGGCGAAGGGAACGGTGATGAAGTCTTCGATCTGGAAGACGGCGCGGTCGTCGGCCAGGGAGGAAAGGGAGCCGGTGTTGAGCCGGAGTTGAGCGAGGGCGATGGTGTAGCGGCGCATGGTGTCGATGCGGGCGCGACGGGCTTCGGCGTAACGGTCCTCTACATCGATGAGTTCGGTGAAAGGGGCCTCGCCGGCCTTCATCTTGTTATTGGTCTGCACGACCGTCTCTTCGTAGAGCTGCACCGCTTGATCGCTGAACTGGAATTGTTCAATGGCGCGGCGAAGGGCTTCCAGGGAGTTGAGCACCCCGGAAGAGACGAGGTTCGCGGAACGGATGGCGCTGAGACGGGCTTGTTCGGTCTCAGCGCGCTGAGAGAGGAGTTCGCCGCGAGCTGAATTGTTGGGCATGGGCCACTCAAAGGACAGGGCTCCGATAGCGCTGGGCCCGGAGAGGTCGCCGCCGAGCGAGCGCAGCGGGCGCAGATTGGAACGACGGTCGTCGTATCCGGCGTAACCGACCGACATCTCGAGATCGACGCGAGGTTTGAGGTCGCGGCGGGCGCGCAGCAACAGGGCCTCCTCGGCGTTCGCGCTCAAACCGGCCGCGAGGTGGTCGCCGCGGCGTTGTAGGGCTTCGTGCACGAATTTGTGGCCCATCGTGCGGGAAACGAGAGCCGGATCGACCGTGCCCGGAAATTCCCCTTCGACTAAAGGAGCGTTCTCCATCTGTTCGGGGCTGTAACCCATGGCGAGGGCGAGGGCGATACGGCTTTGATAGTAGACCAATTCACCTTCGGCGCTGCGGGCCTGGCGGTCGGCGACCAAGGCGCGAGCCTGGCCTTGAGTGCTGGCGTCGAGTTCACCGCCTTGTGCCAATAAATCGACAAAATGTAAGATGGAGGAGGCGCGTGCGGCGGAATCAGCGAGGATGTCGCGGTCGTATTGAGCGGCGAGGCAGTTCCAATACGCGACGGTGGTTTGGTAGACGAATTGCTCGAGCTGGGCGCGGGCAAGATGTTGTTGGGCTTCGACTTGAATCTTGGCCGCTTGCTCGAGGGCGCCCGTGCTGGCGACGCCTCGCCCCCGGAGAAGGGGCACGGTAACCGTGACACGGACGTCGGAACGACTGGCGGGAATCGGGCTGGAAAGACTGTCCTTGATATCCACCACCGAGACCTGGGGCGAAACGACGACGCCATTGCGCAGTTGTTTGGCCACCCCGAGGCCCATGATCGCGATGTCCTGCCGTTGCTCGGTGGGTAAAGGCGAGGGGACCCCGGTCGGGGTGCGGGAAACTTCGTCGGAAACCTCACCGCCGAGCACCCAATCGAACTGACCGCGAGCCTGTTGAAGTTCGCCTTCGCTGGACACGATTTCGAGTCGAGAAATCTCTATTCCGGGCTGTTGGGCGAGAGTGAGTTCTATCGCTTCGGCCAAGGAAATGACCGAGGGGGATGAGCTGCTCTCAGCGGCGACGAGCACGAGGGTGGGCAAGCCAAGGAGGCATCCGGTTTGGAGCAGGGTTCGAAGCGACATCATGCGGAAGAAGGAAGGGTGGTCAGCAGGGCATATTCCACGAGGGGTGAGGCTGGGTTGGGAACCCGGCAGGGTCAACGTCGGGGACTCCCCGAGTCGCTTAAGTGCAAGAATTGATCGAGTCGTTGCCAGACTGCACCCTCGGAGGAGAGCTGATTCAGGGTGGATCGCCACGCGGTAAGCGCGGGATCTCCGGTGCGGAAGCGGCAGTCGCGCCGTAGTTTCGACTGCCGAAAATCTACGGCCTCCCACGGATGCACAAAAATGAGCAGGGGATGGGAGAGGCGGCGCAGCCACGGCGTGCGGATGAGGCGGGGCAGTCGCAACACGGATGAGGTGGCGCAGACGGGCACTCGGGTGAGTTTGGTGGGGGCGGTGGTGTGGCGGTGGTGCGGGCCGAATTTGTAGCGAGCCAGTGAGGAATCGATTCGGATGTCGTGTTCGACCAAGAGAGGTAGGTAGGCGTGGGGGAAGCGCAGATAGGGCGCGCGAAAACTCACGACGGGGGCGAAGCCGCGCAGGATGCGCAACGAGTCGGCGAGCTCGGTGGCGGCGGAAGAGTGATCGAGGGTGGTGAAGTCGCGATGCTGATCGCTGTGGCATCCCAGTTCGTGTCCTTCAGTCACGAGGCGCTCGATTACGGCAGGGAAGCGCCGGGCCATTTCGCCGGTGGTGAAGAACGTGCCCTTCACGTCAAGTTCTCCCAGCAGATCGAGCAGGCGCGGCAGACCCTCGCTCATGCCGCGAGTCGTATCCAGATATGGAGGACAGTCTTGCTCGACGTCGGCGCTGAAATTTGCCGGGTAGCGAATCGGGGGTGAACTCGCACTCATGGAGAGAGGGTGGTGAGTCCGGCGAAGTCCCGCCGATATACGCGGTGGACCTTGTCCCACTTTGCGCCCAAGCGAGTCATGTCGCCATGGGTGTTGAGGTTGCCCTCGACGATCTGCACGATTTCGGTGCGTTCGTCATTGCCCTGTCGCACAGTCCGCAGGAACTCAGCTAGCATCGCGAGGTTCGCGCCGCTCTTTTGGTAGGCGGGCAGCACGCCCAGCGCGATGATGTTGCACTGCCGGGATCGGAGACGACTGAGCAAAAGGTGCCACCAGCCGAACGGAAACAACCGACCGCGGGCGCGGCGCAGTCCGGGCGTGATATCGCGAAAGCACAGGATGAAGCCGACCAGATTGTCGCCGTCGGAGATGCCTTGGGTGCGTTTCACGTCGATGACCAACGACAGCCGGTCCATGAGATCCTGAAAGTCGCGCCGACTCATGGCGTAGAAATCAGGCACGGCCTCGAAGGCGGTCAGGTAGGTGTGATAGAACTGATCGGCCCAGGATTTGATGGCTCGACGTCCTCCCAGCAACTCCGACCGATAGCCGAGTTCCCGCAGGCGCTCCGCTCCGGTCTTGGCCAAGGCGGGCGGCAGCGGCACATCGCGACCGAGGTAGCCGGAGAGGTAGTCGCGGTGCTGGGCAAATCCCGCGCCGGTGACCAAGGATTCCAAATAGGGAAAGTGCCAGGGGACATCCACGGTGCCCTCGTGTTCGAAGCCTTGCACCAGAATGCCGGGAGGATCGGGCTGAATGAAGCCGATGGGGCCGAGCAAGCGACGCAGGCCGCGGGAACGCGCCCACGTTTCGGCGGCGGCGAACAGGGCGTCGGCAATCGCTTGCTCGTTTTCCGCTTCGAACCAGTAGAAGAAGGCGGTGTCGTTTTGGTGGACTTCGTTGTAAAACCGGTGCTTGAGCACGGCGATACGCCCGACCACGTTGCCGGTTTTTTCGGCCACGATGAACGCGGCACTCGAATGCTCGAAGAACTTGTTCTTCCGCGGGTTCATGCGGTCGCGCATTTCGACCCGCAACGGGGGCGTCCAGCATGGGCAGTCGCGATAGAGTCGGAACGGCAGCTCGATGAATCGGTCCAGCTCGGCCCGGTCGGTCGGGTCGATTTCGCGAGTGACGAGAGCGGCAGTGGCGGATTTCACGATGAGCAGGCGCCTAGGGCAATCACCACGTTGCTGCCGCCGAACCCGCTGCTGTTACTCAGCACCACCCCTGGAGATTGGTCGAGGGAGGTGCGCGGGAGGTTGAGACCTTCGCAGGCAGGATCGGGGTCAATCAGATTGGTATTGCCGGGGACAAACCCCTGTTTCAGGGCGAGGGCGCAGAACGCGGTTTCCATGGCCCCAGCCATGGAAAGCGGATGTCCGGTGAGGCCTTTGGTGCTGCTGACGAGTGGATGCGCGCCGACCGAGGTGAATACCGTCCGCAGGGCGGCGGCTTCGGCAGCGTCACCCTGGCGGGTGGAAGTGGCGTGGGCGTTCACGTAACCGATCTCGTTCGGCTCCAGTTCGCAGGCTCGGAGGGTTCGCCGGATGGCGCGCACGAGCCCCTCGCCGTCGGGATGAGGCATGGCGACGTTGAACCCGTCGGACGATTGGGCCCAGCCGAGCAGTTCCGCATAGGGAGTGACGCCACGCGCCGCGGCACACGCCGCGGCTTCAACCACCACCACGGTGGCACCGCCACTGCCGACGAACCCATCGCGGGCAGTGTCGAATGGTCGTGAGGCACCGGCGGGATCGGGATTGGTGGAAAGCGCCTTCATCCCCATGAAGGGAATCAGGGAGTCGGCATTCGGCTCCTCGGCGCCGACCACGATGACGCGGTCGAAGCGCCCTCGGGCCACTTCGTCCATGGCGTAGCCGATGGCATGGCTGGAGGAGGCGCAGGCCGACACGAAACCACAATTGCCGCCGCGGATGTGATAGTGAGTTCCGAGGTTGAAGTTGAGCGTGCCGCTGATCGAGCTCACCACTCCCATCGGACTACTCCGCAGATCGGGGGTCCCATGCATGGCCTTCAGGTGATTTTGCAGGAGGAAGGGGGAGCCGGCCGAACAACTGAAGAGCGCGGTATCCTCCGATTGGAGCTCCGTTGTGCTCAGGTTCGCATCGGCCAAGGCCTGCTCCATGGCGCACAAAGCAAACAGGCCGTGCGGAGAGGTGGAGCGCAGGGCGAGGGGTTTAAATTTATAGCGGTCTGGGTAGCGCCATTTGCTCCAGAAGGGCGACGCCACGTCGAAGTCTTTGATCGTGCCGGCGACTTTGACCGCGCAGGTTTGGTCAGCTCCGGCGAAATCCCACGGAGCGATGCCGGAGCGCAGCTGGCGCAAGCTGGATGAGACGGTGGCGGCCTCGTTGCCAATACTCGTGATAAATCCGAGACCGGTGATCACTACCCGTTTTAACTCAGCCATAACGGGGGGGCTCAACCGGTAGCGATGGCGTCGGGAAACAATTCCTGACGCAGGAAAACCTGCAGATCAGTGAGGGAGTGGATGTCCTCGAAATCTTCAATCTGGATCGCATAGCCCACGAGATCCTCTGCCTGAAATGAAATTTCGACCAAGGTCAGCGAATCGACCTTCAGGTCCTCGACCAGCAGCACGTCGCCCCCTTTCTCCTCGTGGAGACGCTCAAAGTCCTCGCCGACATGGAAGTGGAGTAGTCCGTGCACAACGTGGTCGAGTCCTTCGGGGCTGGGATGGGCATGGTAGCGCAGGACCACCTCCTGAAAATCGGTCGAGAAGGCCTCAAGTTTTTCTCGCAGCTGTTTCTCGGTCAATTTTTCAGTAGGTTCGTTCATTTTGAGGGCAGTGGACGTCTGGCAGGACGGTGGGCATGGGGCCGGATGACCTCCAGAATTAAATGGATAGTCGGGGTGCATTTGCCTCGAATCCCATCGCCCGCTGACATGAGGTAGGGAGGAATGAATTTGAGTGAGGACCAAACGCGAGAGCCTCGAGCCCTGATGCAGCAGGTCGATGCGCATGCGCGGGTCAAACCGTCGGCGTGGGTGTTTCGGTTCATCCAGAACAGTAATTTGGATACGGTCGATTTGACCTTTGGGGAACTGCGTCGCCGGGCTCTGCGGGTCGCGCAGGCGTTGCGTCGGCGGCATGCGGAGGGTAATCGCGTCCTGCTGATCCTACCGCCGGGACCGGACTACATCGCGACGTTTATCGGCTGCCTCTACGCCGGCGCAATCGCGGTGCCGATCTATCCGCCCGAGCGACGCAAAGCGCCGGTGCGTTTTCTGGCGGTCGCCCGCGACGCGGCGGCTCGCTTCGTCGTGGCGGAGCCGGAAGCGCGGGAGCGAGTGGAGTCGTTGGTCGGGCCGGCGGTGCTCGAGGCGCTGGGCACCGAATGGCTTTCCCCTGACGGGGAGGACGGAGCGCCGGAGGACTGGGAATTACCTTACTTCGACGCGCGCACTCCGGCCTTCCTGCAATACACCTCGGGTTCCACCTCCGAGCCCAAGGGAGTCGTCGTCACGCTTGGCAATTTGGAGCACAACTTTGCGTTGTTGGATCCCTATTGGGCGGTATCCAGAGAGTCAGGACCGGCCCTCACGTGGCTGCCTCCGTTCCACGACATGGGGTTGATCGGCAATTTATTGGCGGCGGTGCACCATGGGTTGCCGTTGGTGGTGATGACGCCCCAGGCGTTTGGGCGTGATCCTTTGCTCTGGCCCCGGGCCATGTCGCATTTTGGGGCGTCCTCTTCGGTGGCGCCCAACTTTGCCTACGATCTGGTGGCGTCGCGGGCCACGCCGGAGTTGGTGGCCACACTGGATCTGAAAGGCTGGGCCATCGCTATGAATGGTGCGGAGCCCATTCTACCCGGGACGCTGGAGCGGTTCACCCGAGTGTTCGCGCCGGCGGGATTTAAGGCGCAGGCGCATTGCCCGGTTTACGGTTTGGCGGAAGGCACGCTCGTGGTAAGCGGGAAGACCTTGGGCGAGACTCCCGTGGAGCGGCACTTTGATCGGACGGCCTTGGCGAACGGTCGGGTTAAGGTGGCGAAGGCGGGCCCTAAAGCCCTCGCCATGGCGAGCTCCGGCGAGGTGTTGGGCGATCAGCGCCTGGTGGTGGTGGATCCCGAAACCCGCCAGCCCTGTGTCGCCGGCACGGTGGGGGAACTTTGGCTGGCCGGAGGAAGTGTGGCCCGCGGGTATTGGGGTAACCGGGAGCTTACGCAGGAGGTGTTTCGAGCGACAATTTTGCCAACCGGCGAGGGGCCGTTTCTGCGCACGGGTGATTTGGGTTTCCTGCACGAGGGGCAACTTTTTGTGACCGGTCGATTGAAGGACCTCATCATCATCGCGGGAAAGAACCACTATCCCCAGGACCTTGAGCTCACCATGCGTGCCGCGCATCCTGCCTTGGCCACGGGCGCAGGGGCGGCCTTTTCCATCGACGGGCTTTGGGGCGAGGAACTGGCGCTGGTCAATGAAGTGGGTCTCGACTATCGCAATACAGACTTCGCGGAGGTGGAATCGGCAGTCCGTCAAGCGGTGGCGCGTGAGCATGAGTTGGCCGTCGCCCACTGCGTGTTTGTGAAGTTGGCGACCCTGCCCAAGACCAGCAGCGGCAAGATTCGGCGTCATCGCTGCCGGGCGCAGTTTTTGGCCAACGAATTAAAAGCGCATCACCATTCGGGTGAGCCTGTTGTGCGACCGGAGGTCGATCGTCCGGAGCCCGCGCCACTGGCGTTGCCGGTGACCGAACAACAGCGCTTGATGGCGGTGGTGGCTCGCGTGTTGGAAATCGAGGTCGCGGAGCTTGATCCTGATCGTCCCTTGCTGGAGCAGGGGCTCAGTTCCTTACGTGCGGCAGAGTTGCAAGAGGAGCTGCAGTTCGGCTTTGGGGTATCGATCGATTACGAGGATTTCTTCGAGCCTTGGACGGTGCGACGCATCGCGGAAATCATCGCGACAAAGCGGCCGCCGAGTGCGCGTTGATCCGTCCGATCAAGTGGTCGAGTTGTGCCGGTCCCATCGCGGCATGAACCGGCACGTAGAGCACTTCCTGCATCGCCGCCGAGGCCCGAGGCGCCCCCGCGAGTGCGGCGAGACTGGAAGGCGCGCGGGTGGCGTCGAAGCCCTCCCGCCGCAGCATCGTCTGCAGGGCGTCGCCGTCGGGGGTGCGCAAGGGAAACAGCCAATGCGTGCGCGCCGTAGCCCGGTCGCCAATCGGGCGCAGGGTGCTGAGGTGGGAGCGCACGTGTTCGCCCGCCGCCGCTCTCGCCTGCACGTGGCTGGAGTCATAGGTTGAGAGTCGGTGCGTGAGCAGGCGCCGCAACGCCGGGTGCGGTTGGCGGCGTAGCCGAACGAAAAAATCCGGTCCGGCGAAGCCGCGGCTCCAGGCGGTGATGAGGGTATCGGGATTGCGGCCACTCAATTGTATCACCTTCCAAAATACGCCATAGGTCGACGGATTCTGCAGCAGCAGGTAGAAACCGAACTTCAGCAGGCGGCCAGCGTAAGCAGCCCGCGATTGGGTGGGCCAGGTCGTATGGCGGGAGACCAGTCGCTCGCGGAGCGCGTCGTCGCGCACGAGTAGCACGCCACCGCCCAACGCAGTGGCGGTCTTGATGGTGCCGAAGCTGAACATCACCACGTCGCTTTGGGGATGGCCGGTGAAGCCGTCGCCCGTGTAGGCTTGGGCGCAGTCCTCCCAGACGGCGAGGCCGTGCTTGCGGGCGAGGGTGACCACACCGTCGAGCGGAATTCGCGCGCCAAAAAGGTGAGTCGCCAATACGGCCCGGGTGCGCGGGGTGATGGCGCGGGCGAGTGCGGTTTCGTCGACCGCGAGGGTGGATGGATCGATATCGACAGGCACCGGGATCAGGCCGTGTTCACGTAGAATTCGGCTGATGTCCGGGATGGTGATCGCGCTGACCAGCACCTCGCTGCCAACCGGCCACGCGAGTTCGGTAAGGAGGAGATCAAATCCACTGCGCACCGAGAGGCAGACCAGCGCATCGGGGCGGCGGTCAAGGGTGGGGAGACCAGCCGTATCGGTTGCCCGTGGGCGGGGCGCCAGCCCGGTGCAGGCGAGCAGACCGTAGCCCACATCCCGCCGTCGCAGATCGAGCTGTTTGCGCGGATTCATTTCGGTTCGACGGGAGCGCGCGGTGACGAGGTCGGCGGCCAAAAGTGGTCCAAGGCGCTTTCGGGACCCGGGATGAGTTTGCCCGGGTTGCACAGGTTATCCGGATCGAGCGCGGTCTTGAGTCCGCGCAGGGCCTGTATGGCGGTGGGACCTGCGTAGCGCTCCAGCCATGGCAGGTGTTCGTAGCCGAGGGCGTGATGGTGAGACAGCGCGGCGTTTTCGGCGAGAATCGCTTCCAACGAGCATCGTTTGGTGCGGAGGTATTGGCCCAGCGGATCCCGTTCGTCCCGCGCGGCGGCGAAGGTGAAATAGAGGCAGACGCCCTCGGCATAGGAGTGGGAGAGGTGGCAGCCCACGTAACCGGGAAATTCATCGCGGCGGAGTGCCTGCCCGAGGGCTTCGCTGATTCGCTCGTAGGTGGGCAGCGCGTTGCTCCACAAGGCAGAGGTTTCGGCTACATCGACCATGCCGCCGTGCCGCATGAGAAAGTCGCGGAGGTAGGGATAGTCGTATTTGCGGGCATACCACGTGTTACCCACCTCGCGGCCGGCATCGAAGCCGCCGAGCGACCGGGCGAGTTTCAGGGCCCGATTCCGGTTCCGGGCGACCTTAGCGCCTCCCTCCCAACCCAGAATCAACAGGCAGGTGTGTTCCTCGGTGAACCCGCGCACGCGATTTAAGTAGGTCATGACGCTGGTCTTCAGCCAACGCCGCCAACCGGTGGAGGGCGGCTTGAGCGCTTGGCCCAGTCGGGTCTCCAAGGGATTGGACAACCGCATGGTGGCTGGGGCGATGCCCTCTCGTGTGCAGCGGTGCATGAACGCCACGCCCGCGGCAAAATTCGGCATCAATACGCCGCGATACTCGCGTTCCTGCAATCGATAGACCCGCATGGTGGCTTCGGTGATCACGCCAAACGCCCCCTCCGAGCCGACGGCCATTTGGTTGAGGTCGGGGCCGACCGCGGCCTTGGGCACCGTGGGGGTCGTGAGCGTGCCGGCCGGGGTCACCATGCGGAGGGAAACGACCATGTCTTCGATCTTACCGCGGGTGTCGGACTGCATGCCGGCGGATCTTGTGGCCAACCAGCCGCCGAGGGTGGAAAACTCAAACGAGTCGGGGAAATGGCCCAGCGTGAAACCTTGGGCGTTGAGCGCCGCCTCCAGTTCGGGGCCGAGCATGCCGGGCTGCATGACGGCGACGCCCGATTTCGCATCAAGGGAGAGCAGCCGGTTCATGCGACGCAGGCTTAATGTGATCACGGGCGCCTCGATTGTCGGACTCACCTCCACCGCGCCGACGATGTTGGTGCCGCCACCGAAGGGCACCAGTTTGACCCCGTGGAGCTGGGCCAGAGCCATGACCTTTTCGACCTCTTCATGCGTGTTCGGAAAAATCACCGCATCCGGTGCCCGATCGACTTCGCCTCGGAGCGCGCGCAGGAGATCGCGGTAGCTCTTGCCGTAGGCGTGCAGTACTCGATTTTCGAGGTCGGTTGCGACGGCGTCCGCCCCCAGCAGCTCGCTCAAATCATGCAGCAATGCCGCAGAAGCCCTCGACGGTGGCAGCGTGATCTTGGCGGGATCGGCGAAGGGCGTCTGGTGCTCAGCCGAGATGCCGAGAAAGGTTTCGATCAACGGCCATAAACGCGGCAGATTGGAGACGTCGGTCGCTTGGTCGGGATCGCCCCAACC